>NZ_PJDK01000027.1:0-68773 GCF_002837615.1 Klebsiella sp. X1-16S-Nf21 | reverse complement strand
GGCGCATCACCTGAATGCCACCATCATCAACGAAGGCGATATCAACACCCGCCGCGTGAAATCCGTGACCTTCTGCGCGCGCAGCATCCCACACATGCTGGAGCACTTCCGTGCAGGCTCGCTGCTGGTCACCTCGGCAGATCGTCCTGACGTGCTGGTCGCTGCCTGCCTGGCCGCGATGAACGGCGTGGAAATCGGCGCCATCCTGCTGACCGGCGGCTATGAAATGGACGCGCGCATCAGCAAGCTGTGCGAACGTGCCTTCGCCACCGGCCTGCCGGTGTTTATGGTCAATACCAATACCTGGCAGACCTCCCTGAGCCTGCAGAGCTTCAACCTCGAAGTACCGGTTGACGATCACGAGCGCATCGAGAAAGTTCAGGAATACGTGGCCAACTACATCAACGCCGACTGGATCGAATCGCTGACCGCGACCTCCGAGCGCAGCCGCCGTCTCTCCCCGCCAGCCTTCCGCTACCAGCTGACCGAGCTGGCGCGCAAAGCCGGCAAACGCGTTGTCCTGCCGGAAGGCGACGAACCGCGTACCGTGAAAGCCGCCGCTATCTGTGCGGAACGTGGCATCGCCACCTGTGTGCTGCTGGGTAACCCGGATGAGATCAACCGCGTTGCCGCAGCGCAGGGCGTTGAGCTGGGCGCGGGTATCGAAATCGTCGACCCGGAAGTGGTTCGCGAAAGCTACGTGGCTCGCCTGGTCGAACTGCGTAAGAGCAAGGGCATGACCGAAGCCGTCGCTCGCGAGCAGCTGGAAGACAACGTGGTTCTCGGCACCCTGATGCTGGAGCAAGACGAAGTCGACGGCCTGGTGTCCGGCGCGGTTCACACCACCGCCAACACCATTCGTCCGCCGCTGCAGCTGATCAAAACCGCACCGGGCAGCTCGCTGGTCTCTTCCGTATTCTTCATGCTGCTGCCGGAACAGGTTTATGTCTACGGCGACTGCGCGATCAACCCGGATCCGACGGCAGAACAGCTGGCGGAAATCGCTATTCAGTCCGCTGACTCCGCCATTGCTTTCGGTATCGAACCGCGCGTAGCGATGCTCTCCTACTCCACCGGTACCTCCGGCGCGGGTAGCGATGTCGAGAAAGTCCGCGAAGCGACCCGTCTGGCGCAGGAAAAACGTCCTGACCTGATGATCGATGGCCCGCTGCAGTACGACGCCGCCGTCATGGCTGACGTGGCGAAATCCAAAGCGCCGAATTCGCCGGTTGCTGGCCGCGCGACCGTTTTCATCTTCCCGGATCTGAACACCGGTAACACCACGTACAAAGCGGTACAGCGCTCTGCCGACCTGATCTCCATCGGGCCGATGCTGCAGGGTATGCGCAAGCCGGTCAACGACCTGTCTCGTGGCGCCCTGGTTGACGATATCGTCTATACCATCGCTCTGACCGCGATCCAGTCAGCTCAGCAGCAGAAGTAATTCCCCGCTGAGATAAAAGCAAAAGGCAGCCAGATGGCTGCCTTTTTTCGTCAGGAGGCGAGCAGCTGTTGCTGCTGCGCGATTGCGGTATTACTCGCCCTCTTCCGCGTCATCATACTCATTACCCGCGTTACGGGTCATCCACAGCGCCAGCGCTTTCAGCGAGTCCGGCGTGAATTCATCGCAGCGGGCGGTGATCTCTTCCGGCGTTAACCAACACACCTCGCTGACCTCTTCTTCCTGCAGCGCAAATGGCCCATGCGAGACGCAGCTGAACAGGCTTCCCCAGACGCGACAGAACTTATCTTCGTAGTAAAACTGACCGTGATCGGCAAACGGCACTCCCGCGATGCCTAACTCTTCTTCGGCCTCGCGACGGGCAGACTCCAGCAGTTGCTCATCGGCCTGAACGACGCCTCCGGCGGTGGCATCCAGCATGCCCGGATGAAAGTCTTTTGTCTCGGTGCGTCGCTGCACCAGAATTTTTCCCATTCCGTCGTGAACGACGATATAGGTCGCCCGGTGACGCAGGCACTGCGCGCGCATCTGCTCGCGGCTGGATTGTGCTATCACCTCATTGTTTTCATTAACAATATCGACCCATTCTGTGCTTGCCAAATGATTCTGTTCCGCCATCAGGAAACCTTACTTTGAAAGCGCTCTCGCGGCGCGTCTTTATGATTGAGGGCTAAATTACGGGTAAATTGCGACCTCTGCAATAACCTGATTATCATTGAGTGCTAAAACCTGCAGACGCCCCTGATCCAGCAGCCCATAGCTGGCGGAATATCCCCCTTTCGGGATACTCACTGAGCCAGGGTTAAACAGGTAGATCGCACCGCGTTTTTCCGCAACCGGAATATGAGTATGGCCGTAAGCCAGAACATCGCCAGCGTCCAGCGGCGGCAAATTTTCCGGGCTATAAAGATGGCCATGGGTCAGAAACAGGCGGTAGCGTTCGCTGAGCACCTGTTGCCAGGGCGCGGTCATGGGAAAACGAAGTAGCATCTGATCCACTTCGCTGTCGCAATTGCCGCGAACGGCAATAATGCGCTCCGCCACGCTGTTAAGCCGCTCGGCCACCTCCGCCGGCGCATACCCTTCCGGCAGCGCATTGCGTGGCCCGTGATTGAGCACATCGCCGAGAATAATAAGCCACCTGGCGCCGCTTTGCGTGAATCGTTCAAGCACGCGTTCCGTAGCGGGCAGCGAACCGTGAATATCGGAGGCAAACATCAGTTTCATAGATTCCATCTCCACTGGTTACAATGCCACTATGATAGCGGAAGCGCGGCGGGCGATCAGCCTGCGCGTTTGGCGGAAAGCGCGGCGTAACGCTGGATTGAGGCCCGTTGCCACTGAAAAGTCGCATAATCGGCCAGCGTCTCCGGCACCTCATCGCCATTGAGAACCAGACGATTGAGCATCAGCGCCAGGTCGGCGTCGGCAATGGACCATTCGCCAAATAAATTTTGCCCGCCGTGGGCCAGTAGCATGGCGGCGGTGGTAAACAGTTTTTCCGCAGATTGCTTGCCTGCCTCGCTGAGGGCCGGCATTTTCACCCCGCCAAACACCACGGCGGTCGATCGCTCTTCACGAATCGGCACCAGATCGCTGCGCAGCCAGGCCTGGATCTGCCGGGCGCGGGCGCGTTTTTGCAGATCATGCGGGTATATACGCTCCCACTCCGGCGGGGCGAAACGCTCATCCAGATACTCGGTAATCGCCGAGGACTCGCTCAGCGCGAAATCATCAACCTCCAGCAGCGGTACGCGACGGGTGGCGGTATAGCCCGTCCAGCCGGCCTGCAGATGTTCGCCGCGGTTCAGGTCGACGGTTTTAAGGCTAAAAGGCAGGCTCTTTTCCTGCAGGGCGACATAGACAGACATCACATACGGTGAGAAAAAATCGGCATCGGACCACAGGGTAATCACAGGCTGGCTCATGGCTTCCTCAAGGATGGTAGACAGGACAATAAGCCAACATAGCCTGGCTTGCCGGGGATGTCACTGCTCGTCCGCGAGTCAGCATCACCTGGCTGCCTCCAGACCGATGCGCCGCTCGCGGATTTCCACCCGGGTTGCGCAGCTTCACCTATACTCGAACAGTTTGCGACCCACGACGGCGGGAAATATTATGATCGATCTCTACTATGCACCCACCCCAAACGGCCACAAAATCACCCTGTTTCTCGAAGAGGCGCAGCTGGCCTATCGGCTAATTCGGGTCGATATCGGCAAAGGGGAGCAGTTTCATCCACAGTTTCTGGCGATTTCGCCGAATAACAAAATCCCGGCGATTGTCGACCATATGCCTGTCGATGGCGGGGCGCCGTTGAGCGTCTTCGAGTCCGGCGCCATCCTGCTCTATCTGGCGGAGAAAAGCGGCAAGCTGCTGAGCGGTGAACTGCGGGAGCGCAATATTACTCTGCAATGGCTATTCTGGCAGGTCGGCGGTCTTGGGCCGATGCTGGGACAAAATCAGCATTTTGCCCACTCGGCGCCGCAAACGGTACCCTATGCCATTGAACGTTTTCAGGTGGAAACCCAGCGACTGTACGGGGTTCTCAACCACCGCCTCGAAGCCAGTCCGTGGCTTGGCGGCGACCATTACAGCATCGCCGATATTGCCGCCTGGCCCTGGGTCAACAACCATGTCCGACAGCGTATCGATCTGGCGAACTACCCGGCGGTGCATAACTGGTATGAGCGCATTAAGCAGCGACCGGCGACCATTGAAGCGATGCTAAAAATTCAGCCTTATTAACCCCCTGCTCGCCCGTCGCGCTTTGTTGTATGATTGCAGAACTTACAACACGGAGGAAGCCTGCAATGTCTCAACCAGACGCCATTATTCGTATTAAGAACCTGCGCCTGCGTACTTTTATTGGAATTAAAGAGGAAGAGATCGCCAACCGCCAGGACGTGGTGGTGAATGTGGCGATTCACTATCCCGCCGATAAGGCGCGCGATAGCGAAGACATCAATGATGCCCTGAACTACCGCACCATTACCAAGCGCATCATCAGCCATCTTGAGAATGGCCGTTTCTCGTTGCTGGAAAAATTAACTCAGGATGTGCTGAATATCGCATGCGAACATCACTGGGTCACATATGCTGAAGTGGAGATCGATAAACTTCATGCGCTACGCTATGCCGACTCGGTGTCGATGACCATGAGCTGGCGGCGATAACGATGTCAGGGAGGTGGTATGAAGATCCTGCTTACGGGTGGCACCGGCCTGATTGGCCGACATCTGATACCCCGGTTGCTGGAGCTGGGGCATAGCGTCACGGTTTCCACGCGGCACCCGGATAGCGCCCGCGCCCGCCTCGATCCGCGCGTCACGCTGTGGCGCGATTTCGAAGGCCATCACCACCTCAATGATATTGATGCCGTTATTAATCTGGCAGGTGAGCCCATAGCTGATAAACGCTGGACGGCCGAGCAGAAACAACGCTTGTGCCATAGCCGCTGGGATCTCACTCAGCGGTTGGTGGGCCTGATCCACGCCAGCGACACGCCTCCCTCCGTGCTGATCAGCGGGTCTGCCACCGGCTACTACGGCGATCTCGGCGAGGTGGTGGTGACCGAAGAAGAACCACCGCACAATGAGTTTACCCATAAGCTTTGCGCCCGCTGGGAGCAAATTGCCTGCGAAGCGCAAAGCGAACGTACCCGCGTCTGCCTGCTGCGCACCGGCGTGGTACTGGCCCCGCGGGGCGGTATTCTCGGCAAAATGACGCCCGCCTTTAAGCTCGGCCTCGGTGGGCCTATCGGCAGCGGCAGACAGTATCTGGCCTGGATCCATATCGACGATATGGTTAACGGCATTCTGTGGCTGCTGGATAACGATCTACGCGGTCCGTTCAATATGGTTTCTCCCTACCCAGTGCATAACGAACAGTTCGCCCACGCCTTGGGTCATGCGCTCAATCGACCAGCCATTTTCCGCGTTCCTGCCGCTGCTATTCGCCTGCTGATGGGTGAGTCTGCCGTCCTGGTGCTCGGTGGCCAGCGCGCGCTGCCTAAGCGACTGGAAGCCGCTGGCTTCGCCTTCCGCTGGTACGATCTGGAAGAAGCGCTAAAGGATGTGCTGCGTTAATGGCTGACACAGGGGAGCATTGGCTCCCCTGATTCCATTCTGCTGGCTCATGCTCCACGCCTGGATGGCGGCCTCACCCTGGCGCTGCAGCATCGCCATATTCAGGACAACCAGCGCCCTTAATCGCCTGAATTCACCGCCAGCCGGCCGGTTCGCCGATGTTACCTGGCGAAGCAAAGTGCTAAGGTAGGCTTTTCTTTCTGCGTATTGACTGCTTTATGACAACCATCACCACACCACGCCTTTCGCTTACCCGCTTTGTTACCGATGACTGGCCCTTTTTTCTGCGCCTGCGCCAGGATCCGCTGGTGATGCGTTTTATGGGGGAAGTGTTAAGCGAGACGGCGCTACGCAGCGTGTTTGCCAGCCGCTGTGCCGATCCCGGGGTGTTTGTTTTGCGTGATAAACGCGGCGACGCGCTGGGCGATATTGGGCTACGCATCAGTCCGAAAAATCCGCACGAGGCTGACGTCGGCTACGCCCTGTTACCGCAGGCTCAGGGAAGAGGCTATGCCAGCGAAGCGCTGCGCGCGATCTGCGATTATGGTTTCAGCACGCTGGGGGTGCAGGCCATCAATGCCTGGGTGCTGAGTGAAAATCATGGCTCATCGCGCCTGCTGGAGAAACAAGGCTTTGTGCGCACCCAGGTGCTGGAGAAAGCCTATCATCTGAACGGCATCGATTACGATGACTGGATCTATCGGCTGGAGCGGGAAGCTCACCCGACGCCTACAGACGCCGGGTGAGCCGGTTATTTCAGCGACCCTTTCAGAAACTGCTGCAGGCGCGGGCTTTTCGGCGCGCCAAACAGCGCGTCCGGATGCCCTTCTTCTTCAATTTTGCCCTGATGCAGGAAAATAACATGCGAAGAGACGTGGCGGGCAAAGCCCATTTCGTGGGTCACCACCACCATGGTTTTTCCCTCTTCCGCCAGCTGCTGCATGATACGCAACACTTCGCCCACCAGTTCCGGATCCAGAGCGGACGTTGGCTCATCAAACAGCAGCACTTCCGGCTCCATCGCCAGCGCGCGGGCAATCGAGACACGCTGCTGCTGGCCGCCGGAGAGATGCACCGGGTATTTCGCCTGCTGACGTTCGTCAATCCCGACCTTGGCCAGGTATTTTACCGCGCGATCGCGCGCTTCCTGTTTGCTTAAGCCCAGCACCTGAATCGGCGCCTCCATGACGTTCTCCAGCACCGTCATATGGCTCCACAGATTGAAATGCTGGAACACCATGGTCAGGCGGGTGCGCAGCAGGCGCAGCTGGTTCTTATCAGCCACCTTCAGCTGGCCGTCCTTATCCCGCACCAGGCCAATATTCTGGCCACTGACGACGATCGTGCCTTCGCTCGGTTTTTCAAGGAAGTTAATGCAGCGCAAAAAGGTACTTTTTCCGGAACCCGATGAACCGATGATACTGATAACGTCCCCGGCTTTCGCCTGCAGGGAGACGCCCTTCAGCACCTCGTGTTCCCCATAGCGTTTGTGCAGATCGATAACGTTTAATTTATTGTCGGACATGGCGTTCTCAATGCGTCGAAGAAGGTTTGATATGCTGCAACCAGCGCTTTTCCGCTTTACGGAACAAGCTAATCAGCACATACGAGATAATTAAATAGAGCACCGCGGCGATGCCAAAGGCAGTGAACGGCTGATAGGTCGCGGAGTTAATATCGCGAGCGATTTTCAGCAGATCCGGCACCGTAGCGGTAAACGCCAGCGCGGTGGAGTGCAGCATCAGGATCACTTCGTTACTGTAGGCCGGTAGCGCAATGCGCAGCGCGGAAGGCAGAATAATGCAGCGGTACAGTTTGACGGACGAGAAGCCGTAGGCCCGTGCCGCTTCAATTTCTCCGGCAGGTACTGAGCGGATCGCCCCGGCGAAAATTTCAGTGGTATAGGCGCAGGTATTCAGGGTTAACGCCAGCACCGTGCAGTTTAGCCCGCTGCGGAAAAAAGCGTTCAGCAGCTCCGTGCCTTTGACGATTTCCAGGGTATACATGCCGGAGTAAAAAACCAGCAGTTGTACATACAGCGGCGTGCCGCGAAAGATGTAAGTGAACAACCAGATGGGGAACTGGATAAATTTATTGCTCGAGACGCGGCCAATGGCCAGAAACACCGCCAGAATGCCGCCCATCACCACCGATGAGATCAGCAACCATAAGGTAATCGCCACGCCGGTAAAGCGATAGCCGTCGGTCCACAGCAGTGATTTCCAGTACTCCTGAATAATTTCAATCACAGGTCAGCCCTCTTCACGCCAACGGTATAGCGGCGTTCGAGCAGCAGCAGTACGCCATTAGAAAGGGTGGTAAACACCAGATAAATCAGGCCGCAGACGATGGCGAAATAGAACGGCTGCCAGGTGCTTTTCCCGGCCAGCTGCGTGGCTTTGACCACATCCTCCAGCCCCAGCAGCGAGACCAGCGCCGTTGCCTTGAGAATAACCTGCCAGTTGTTGCCGATCCCCGGCAGCGCGTAGCGCATCATCGCCGGGAACAGAATACGCCGGAACGTCTGCCCGCCGCTAAAGCCAAAGGCGGTAGCCGCTTCGATATGCCCCTTCGGCACCGCAAGGTAGGCGCCGCGGAAAGTTTCCGTAAAATAGGCACCATAGATAAAGCCGAGGGTAATAATCCCGGCGATCATCGGATCGATATCAAACTGCGCCATGCCCAGCGCATCGGTGACGCTGTTCAGCGCAATCTGCAGGCCATAGAAAATCAGCAGCATCAGCACCAGATCGGGCACGCCGCGAATCAGTGTGGTATAGCCTTCAAATACC
The DNA here is from genome assembly GCF_002837615.1 of Klebsiella sp. X1-16S-Nf21. Lineage (NCBI taxonomy): Bacteria > Pseudomonadati > Pseudomonadota > Gammaproteobacteria > Enterobacterales > Enterobacteriaceae > Klebsiella > Klebsiella sp. X1-16S-Nf21. Next base: position 60,431 of record NZ_PJDK01000027.1, on the reverse strand, counting down.
AGCGCCAGAGGACGGTTGCTCGATAACTTTGCGCCAGCGCCCGCCAGCCCTATCAGGACGGCGAGAACGACCGAGCTGAGCGCAAGCTCCAGGGTGACGAGCGCACCCTGCAAAATAACCTGTGAAAACCCATACAGCATGCTGCCTACCCTGTCTGTCATTCACCATTGCGCGCGAAACGCACGCAATGGTGAGGCGTGAGAATTATTCGCCGTATACGTTAAAATCGAAGTATTTTTTCGCCAGTTTGTCGTAGGTGCCGTCCTTACGCATCTCTGCAAACGCCTTATTCAGCGCTTCACGCAGTTCGTTGTCTTCCTTACGCAGCCCCATACCGGTACCGACGCCGAACAGCTTCTCGTCTTTAATTGACGGGCCGCCAAACTGGTAATCTTTACCGATAGGCTGTTTCAGGAACCCTTCGCTGGCCGCGACCTCATCCTGGAACGCGGCGTCGATACGGCCGGCGGTCAGGTCGGAATAGATATTGTCCTGCCCCTGATAGGAGACAATTTCGATACCTTTCGGCGCCCAGTGCTCATTGCCATAGGTTTCCTGAGTCGTCCCCTGCAGCACACCCACGCGCTTACCCTTCAGGGTGGCGAGATCCGGCGTTACCGGGCTGCCTTTTTTCACCACCAGACGCGAATCTGCCGCGTACAGCTTGTCGGTGAAGGCAATTTCCTGCTGGCGCTTTTCGGTAATCGACAGCGAAGACATAATCGCGTCGATTTTCTTCGCTTTTAAGGAGGGGATCAGTGCATCCAGCGGGTTTTCAACAAAGGTACATTGGGTATTAATACGCTTACACAGCTCTTTTGCCAGATCGATATCAAAACCCACCAATTCCCCCTGCGCATTCTTCGATTCGAAGGGGGCATAAGTCGGATCGGTGCCAATACGAATTTTTTGCGGAATGGCGGCAAAGACTGTGGAAACGCTGGAAAGGGCCAGCGCTAAAGAGAGAGACAACGCCAGTTTTTTCATAACTATCCTCGACAGACTGTCATTCTAACGGGTTTATTAGAACTATTTACGCCAGTTATCGTGCCATTATTCGCCCCTTGAGGGCAAAGATTTATGCACCAGAAAGGCCGATTTTTTGCATCAGAAACGCTTAACTATGCATTTTTTAGCCAAAAAACTGGCTGCTTTTGCACTGAAAAGATCCACAGCGTGTTTGGATGCACCCTTTTGGGGCATGGATACGAACCTGGCGGCAGGCCCACCCTATTGTGCGGGCCTGCAGCAGTCTTAGTCGCCGTAAACGTTAAAATCGAAGTATTTCTTCGCCATTTTGTCGTAGGTGCCGTCTTTACGTATCTCGCCCAGCGCTTTATCAAACGCAGCTTTCAGTTCGACGTCGTCCTTACGCAGACCGATACCGGTACCATCGCCAAAGTACTTTTTATCTTTCACCGACGGGCCGGCGAAGGCGAAATCTTTCCCGGCAGGTTGTTTCAGGAAGCCTTCGCTGGCGGCGACTTCATCCTGCAGCGCCGCATCCAGACGGCCAGCTGCGAGATCTGAATAGATCAGATCCTGGTTCTGGTAGGCCACCACGTCAACGCCCTGGCTGCGCCAGCGGTCATTGGCATAGGCTTCCTGAGTAGAACCTTGCAGCACCCCGACGTGCTTGCCTTTCAGCGCCTCCAGCGTCGGCTGGATCGGCGACCCTTTGGCGGCGATCAGACGCGAGTCAGCGGCATAAAGCTTGTCAGAGAAAGCGATCTCTTGCTGACGCTTCTCGGTAATGGAGAGCGAAGAGATGATGGCGTCAATTTTCTTCGCCTTGAGGGAGGGGATCAGGGAGTCAAAATCACTGCCGACCCAGGTACATTTCACCTTAATTCGGGAGCACAGTTCATTGCCTAAATCGATATCAAAACCAACAAAGTCCCCTTTTGCGTCTTTCGACGAAAATGGCGCATAGGTCGCGTCAGTGCCAATGCGAATGCTCTGCGGCAGAGCAGCAAACACGCTGGCTGTGCTGCTCATTCCCACGAGTAAAGAGAGAGCCAGAATCGTCTTCTTCATACAGTACCCTTAAGTGTCGTGTCGTGATGTGGTGCGTTGCTTGTTATGGTGATTGCCGATCAATCCTGCAGTTTTTGTGCCATCTTCCCGGTGCGTGCCGGGAACAGGGTTAAATTTGTTAAAATAAAGTTGCAGGATTGTCTTGGAAGGGAAGATACCAGCATTACTGGCGAAACCGCAGTGCCTCAGCGCAAAAAGACGAAATAAATGTCGAGGATTTGATCGGGACGACAAATTTGCACCACTGCGGCGCAAGCGTACATTGACTGCACTTATTTAGTGCAATCCTGTGCCCCCTGCCAGCGAGTAAACAAGTCTTGAGACAGGCTAATATCGAACTGATCGAGCACCCGGTTGACGGTTTGGTTGATGACATCATCCAGGCTTTGCGGCCGATGATAAAAGGCCGGCACCGGCGGCATTATCACCGCCCCGAGCTCCGCGGCCTGAACCAGCAGTCGCAGATGGCCGAGATGGAACGGGGTCTCCCGCACGCAGAGCACCAGCGGACGACGCTCCTTCAGCACAACATCGGCCGCCCGCGTCAATAGGCCATCCGTATAGCTATGGACAATGCCAGAGAGCGTTTTCATTGAGCAGGGTAAAATCACCATCCCGGCGGTTTTAAACGAACCGGAAGAGATACTGGCGGCGATATCGCGGGCGTCATGCACCACATCGGCCAGCGCCTGCACGTCGCGCACGCTGAAGTCGGTCTCGAGGGCCAGCGTTTGCCGTGCCGCCTGGCTGAGGATCAGATGGGTCTCAATCTCCGGCACATCCCGCAACACCTGCAGCATCCGCACGCCATAGATAGCGCCGCTGGCGCCAGAAATGCCAATAATCAGTCGTTTCACGTTCTGTTACCCCTTGCGCGTGTGCCGCAGACTTTGCCGGATTATAGCCTGTGGCGCAACTATTGATGCGCAGTTGAGGGGCGAAAAAAAGCCCGCCGTCCCTCAGGAGCGGCGGGCCGCGACGCGCGAACGGGTTAACCCTCGTTGTGCATCTCGAGGTTTTCGACTTCGTTCTGCAGCTGGACCGCTTTGGCATCATCGTTACGCAGGGAGTCAAGATAGTCGAGGTACTGCTGGTCGACATCCCGGGTCACATATACGCCGTTGAAGACAGAACATTCAAACTGTTGAATATCCGGGTTCTCCGCGCGCACTGCGTCGATCAGATCGTTGAGATCCTGGAAAATCAGGCCATCGGCGCCGATGATCTGGCGGATCTCATCCACTTCGCGGCCATGGGCGATCAGTTCGTTGGCGGTCGGCATATCGATACCATACACGTTCGGGAAACGAATTTCCGGCGCAGCGGAGGCCAGATACACTTTTTTCGCCCCCGCTTCGCGCGCCATCTCAATGATCTGCTCCGAGGTGGTGCCGCGTACAATGGAATCATCGACCAGCAGCACGTTCTTATCGCGGAATTCCGCACGGTTGGCGTTGAGCTTACGGCGAACAGATTTACGACGCAGCTGCTGACCGGGCATGATAAACGTCCGGCCGACGTAGCGATTCTTCACAAAGCCCTGACGATAAGGTTTGTCGAGAATGCGGGCGATTTCCAGCGCGATGTCGCAGGAGGTCTCCGGGATCGGGATAACGACGTCAATATCCAGATCTTCCCACTCGCGGGCAATCTTTTCGCCCAGCTTAGTCCCCATGTTGACGCGGGCGCTGTAGACGGAAATTTTGTCAATAAACGAGTCCGGACGGGCAAAATAGACGTACTCGAACAAGCATGGGTTGCTGACCGGATTATCGGCACACTGACGGGTATACAGCTGGCCTTTCTCAGTAATATAGACCGCTTCGCCCGGCGCGACATCGCGCAGGAATTCAAAACCAAGCGTATCAAGCGCCACGCTTTCCGAGGCCACCATATACTCAGTGCGACCGTCGCCAACGTCACGTTTACCCAGCACCAGCGGGCGAATGCCGTTAGGGTCGCGGAAGGCCACCATGCCATGACCGATGATCATCGCGACGCACGCGTACGCGCCGCGGATCAGGCGGTTGGTCGCCGCAATTGCAGCGAAGATGTTGTCCGCTTCCAGCGGGTAGTGACGGAAGTTATCCAGCTCACTGGCGAAAATATTGAGGAGGATTTCGGAATCAGAGGTGGTATTGATATGGCGGCGTTTTTCTTCAAACAGCTTTTTACGCAGCTCGTGCGCATTGGTCAGGTTGCCGTTATGCGCCAATGTGATGCCATACGGCGAGTTAACGTAAAACGGCTGCGCCTCGGAGGCGCTGGAGCTGCCCGCCGTAGGATAACGCACGTGGCCAATACCCATATTGCCCTGCATACGCTGCATGTGGCGGGCTTCGAATACGTCGCTTACCAGCCCGTTAGCCTTACGCAACCGGAAGCAGTTGTTGGCATCAATGGTGATGATGCCAGCGGCATCCTGTCCACGGTGCTGGAGCACCGTTAGCGCATCATAAATCGACTGGTTAACCGGCATAACACCGGCGATACCGACAATACCGCACATACGTCTTTTCCTCGTTCAGCAACGACCCAAAGTCTATACTTTAGGCAAGAAACTTGACGAGCTTTGCAGGTATTCAAAAAACCATCTGATGACAGGGGTAAAATAGGGAATAAACTGCGACTGATGCCAGTCATCGCTCTTCGCCATCCCGGTAAAGGTGTCCAGGAAGAACAAGATAGCGGCGATGATCAGCACCCCACGTAGCGCGCCGAAGCAGATCCCCAATACCCTGTCGGTTCCTGACAAACCGGTCTTCTCCACCAGCTGGCCTATCACATAGTTCACGATAGCGCCAACGATGAGCGTCACGATAAACAGCGCCGCAATAGCAATCCCATTTCGAACCCGTTCATCCTCAAAGCCCGTAAACCAGACAGACAGGTCAGCGTAGTAATGGCTGGCGACATAAAACGCGCAACCCCACGTCACTAACGATAAAGCTTCGCGAACAAAGCCGCGGATCAGGCTGACCAGGCAAGAAAGACCCAGCACCGCCATAATGGCGTAATCAATCCAGACCATATACGTCCCACGATTTACGCCCTGTCGTCCAGTTCGGGGCGCATTCTAACAGAAAAAGAAAACGTTTGCGTAGGGATTTCCATGCCCTACAGAAATAAAAATGGCGCTGAAAAAACATTCAACGCCAGACTGCCTTTCGCCTCTTGAGGGCGGCTGAGACAGGGTTTGCGGGGCGTTTCTCCCCGCCACGTTCTCTCCGCATGGCGGAAAAAACAATCAGTTTGGGGTGAAGCCCATCACGACCCCACTAAGCCCGGAGATCTGCTGTAGATCGCCCAGCTGGCCTTTCAGCTTGTCTTTTGACGCATCCGGGCCGACGAGGATGCGGGTAATTTTACCCTGTACCGGCGTCGAAGGCGACGTATAGACTTTGAACCCCGAGGCCCGCAGTTTACCCACAATCTCATTCACCTTATCGGCGTTCTTCAACGCGCCCAGCTGAACCACATAGGCTTTCCCGGTCGGCGCCGGCAGGGCCGCCTGCTGCTGCGGTGGCTGTTGCTGCTGTGGCTTAGCCGGCGGCGGCGTTGGCGTCGCGGCCTGCTGTTGCGGCTGCGGCTGTGGTTTCGGCTGCGGCTTGGGCTGCGGTTTCGCGGCCACCACCGGCTCCTGAACGTCGTCGAAGCTGTTGCTGTTCACCGGAATACGCGATGGATCTAACGATGGCGCGGCGGCATCGCCCGCCCGCACCTCTTCCGCCGCTCCTTCCGGCGGTTGCGAAGGCAACGCCTGGGTCGCCGCTGGCAACATATCCGGTTCATCGCGATCGCCCGGTTTCGGCACCAGCGGGATCGCGGCAAACTCATCCTGGTAATGCTTTTTCTGCCCGTCCAGCAGCCCTGGCAGGATAATCACCCCCAGCGCCACCAGCACGATTGTCCCGACTAAACGGTTCTGAAACTTACTCGCCACCGATTCTCCCCGCGTCTATCTCTTCCATAACCTGCGCTACGGTGTGAAACGAACCACACACCAGCACGGTATCTTCCACTTTAGCGTCAGCCATGGCCGCATGCCACGCCTGCGCCACGCTGGTATAGACTGTGCCGCCACGCAAATGTTCCAACAGCTGCTCCGCCGTCGCGCCGCGCGGGCCTTCCAGCGGCGCGCAGTACCAGGCGTCGACTTCCGGGGCCAGATTGGCCAGCGTACCGGCAATGTCCTTATCATGCAGCATACCAATAACCGCCAGCACGCGTCCCGTTTTCGCTAACGTTTTGAGACGCCCGGCGAGATAGGCCGCCGCGTGCGGGTTATGCGCTACATCGAGGATCACCCGCGGGGCATCGCTGATTATCTGAAAACGGCCCGGCAGCATCGCGTCGCGGATCCCATCGCGTAGGATGGCGTCATCCACGGCAAGCCCGCTGGCGCGCAGCGCCGCCACGGCCGTCGCCGCATTCGGCAACGGCACCTGAGGCAACGGCAGGCGGCTTAACGCCCCGGCCGCGTCGCGGAAGGACCACGTATCGTCCTCCACCTCATAGCACCAGTCGACGCCGCGGCGCTGGAGCAGCGCGCCCTTCTCGCTGGCCACGTCGGCAATGGTGTGCGGCATATCCGGCTCACCCACCACCGCCGGTTTACCGGCGCGAAAGATACCCGCTTTTTCCCGGCCGATACTTTCGCGATCCGGCCCCAGCCAGTCGGTATGATCGAGGGCGATGCTGGTGACCACCGCGACGTCGGCATCTACGATATTGGTGGCGTCGAGACGGCCACCCAGCCCGACCTCAAGGATCACCACATCCAGCTGCGCCTGCTTAAACAGCCATAGCGCCGAGAGCGTGCCGTACTCAAAATAGGTCAACGAGATGTCACCGCGCGCGGCTTCGATTTCAGCAAACGAGGCCGTATGCGCGGCCTCCGGCAGTTCCGCTCCCTGAATGCGCACGCGTTCGGTGTAGCGCACCAGATGCGGGGAGCTGTAGACCCCCACTTTATAGCCGGCCGCCATCAGGACGGTTTCCAGCGTGCGGCAGGTGGTGCCTTTGCCATTGGTGCCCGCGACGGTAAAAACAAATGGCGCCGGTTTAACGATATCCATCTGCCCGGCGACCTCGCTGACGCGTGCCAGCCCCAGGTCGATGGTTTTACTGTGCAGATGTTCCAGATAAGAAAGCCACGTAGCCAGGGGCGACGTGGCCTGAGGAATAGGATCTTTTTCCATGATGCCCGTAAGAATTGACGGTTAACGCGTATGAATAAAAAAGGGCAGCGCCGCCAGGCCCTGCCCTCTGCTTTATCAGGCCTCAGGTTCCTGATCCGGTGCCGACGGCACCACCACGCCTTCATGAGGCGCTTCCGAAACGGCAACCGGCGCCGGCAGGTTCATCAGCTTCGCCAGAATGCTGGCCAGCTTGAGACGCATTTCCGGGCGGCGAACGATCATATCGATCGCCCCTTTTTCAATCAGAAACTCGCTGCGCTGGAATCCCGGCGGCAGCTTCTCGCGTACGGTCTGCTCAATTACGCGAGGACCGGCAAAGCCGATCAGCGCTTTCGGCTCGGCAATGTTCAGATCGCCCAGCATCGCAAAGCTCGCCGATACGCCGCCCATGGTCGGGTCGGTCAGCACGGAGATGTACGGCAGCCCGCGCTCCTGCATTTTCGCCAGTGCGGCGGAGGTTTTCGCCATCTGCATCAGCGACATCAGCGCTTCCTGCATACGGGCGCCGCCGGAGGCGGAGAAGCAGATCAGCGGGCAGTTGTCTTCCAGCGCCTGCTCCACGGCGCGCACAAAGCGTGCGCCGACGACGGAACCCATCGAGCCCCCCATAAAGGAGAACTCAAAGGCGGCGGCAACCACCGGCATCGCGTAGAGCGTACCTTTCATTACCACCAGCGCGTCTTTCTCGCCCGTCTCTTTCTGAGCGGACGCCAGGCGGTCTTTGTATTTTTTTGAATCGCGGAACTTCAGCACATCTTTTGGCTCAAGTTCGCTACCCAGTTCTACCAGAGAACCTTCATCCAACAGGCTATGCAGGCGATTACGCGCCGACATGCGCATATGGTGATCGCACTTAGGACAAACCTCCAGGTTGCGCTCCAGCTCGGCGCGGTAGAGTACCTGACCGCAGCTATCGCACTTGGTCCATACACCCTCAGGAATGCTCGCCTTGCGGGTGGGAGTGATGTTGCTTTTAATTCGTTCAATCCAGCTCATTGATAACCTTTCTGCCTGAACCTGGTCGATGCCAGTTTTGTCGTAAGGGGCGCATAATGCCATTTTTGCCTCTTACAGACCATGAATGTTGCACATTAAATCATATCATCCCGGAACATGGGATAAAAAAGTGGTCAAACCGCTGCGCGCGACGATCATGTTCGGTCACGCGCAGCGCAGGGCGAACTACTTCGCCTGCTTTGACGCCGCCCGCTTATGGCGGATGATCTCAATCACACCCGGCAGGACGGAGAGGACGATGATCGCCACGATCAGCAGCTTCAGGTTCTCCTGCACCACCGGCAGATCGCCAAACAGATAGCCGGCGTAGGTGAACAGCAGCACCCACAGCAGCGCCCCGACCACGTTATAGGCTGCAAAATGACGATAGGACATATGCCCCATTCCCGCCACAAACGGCGCGAAGGTTCGGACTATCGGCACAAAGCGCGCCAGGATAATGGTTTTTCCGCCGTGACGTTCATAGAAGCTATGGGTTTTATCCAGATAGCTACGACGGAAAATCTTCGAGTTCGGATTACTAAACAGCTTCTCGCCGAACAGTCGGCCAATGGTGTAGTTGACCGCATCGCCGACGATGGCCGCGATGACCATCAGCAGTACCATCAGGTGAACATTGAGATCGTTCGTCGGCAGCGCCGAGAGCGCGCCCGCGACGAACAGCAAGGAATCGCCCGGCAGGAATGGCGTCACCACCAGCCCGGTTTCGCAGAACAGAATCAAAAACAGAATGGCATAAACCCAGACGCCGTACTGGGCAACCAGTTCGGCAAGGTGCACATCAATATGCAGGATGAAATCAATTAAAAAGTGAATCAAGTCCATGTTTGTCTTTACCCTTAATGACTCTATTAGTCCGCCAGAAACAGCGGGCCCATTGGCAGCACCGGTAAATCATAGTGGGCCGGGTAATCCACCGACACCAGATACAACCCTTCCGCTTTTGCCGTTGCCGCAGCGAGCGTCCTGTCTTTTGCTGCCAGCAGTTCTGCCATCCAGCTCTCTGGCTGGTTTCCGGCCCCGACTTCCATCAGGCTGCCCACAATATTCCTGACCATATGATGTACAAAGGCATTCGCTTTGATATCCACCACCACATACGCGCCGTAGCGGGTAACGTTAATATGCATCACATTCCGCCACGGGGTACGCGACTGGCACTGTACCGCGCGAAACGAGGTAAAGTCATTCTCGCCCAGCAGACACTGCGCAGCGCGCTGCATGCGCTCGGCGTCGAGCGGCTGGTGAAAATGCGTCACGCCATGACTTAGCACCGCCGGGCGCAGGCGATGATTATAGATGACGTAGCGATAACGGCGCGCCGTAGCGCTGAACCTGGCGTGAAAGTCCGCTGGCACATGTTTAACCCAACGCACCGCGATGTCACCAGGTAAATTCGCATTTACCCCCAGCGTCCAGGCGGCATCTTTACGCTGCGCCCGGGTTTCGAAATGCACCACCTGGCCGGTGCCATGGACACCGGCGTCGGTGCGGCCAGCGCAAAAGACGGTAATCGGTTCGTTCGCCACCTGCGAGAGCGCCTTTTCCAGCTTCTCCTGCACACTGCGCACTTCGTTTTGCCGTTGCCAGCCGTAATATTTGCTACCGTCGTACTCGATGCCCAGCGCGATTTTAAAGATCGGCTGTTGCTCCATCTCAGACATCAGTACAGGTACTCCTCAATCAGCTTCTCGGCGATTTTCACCGCCATCAGCGCCCCGCCGAAGCGCACGTTATCCGCGACGGACCAGAACTGAATCTGCTCCGGCATGCCGTAATCGTTATGCACGCAGCCGATGGAGAGACGAGCGTTGCCGGAGGCATCGCCAACCTGGGTCGGGAATTCTCCCTCTTCAGAAAGTTCGATATCCTCGCCGCGGGTAAAGGCGTCACGCGCCTCTTCCGCCGCCAGCGGACGCATCGCTTCAAAGTTCACCATCTGCGCATGGCCGTAGAAGACCGGCGACTGGACCACGTTGGCGGAGATCATCAGCCCGTCATCCTGAAGAATTTTGCGCGCTTCATCGACGATACGGCGCTCTTCGCGCACGCTACCTTCCCGATCCGGCAGCAGCGGCAGCATGTTGAACGCCAGCTGGCGGCCAAAGAAATCGTCTTCATCGATGGGGATGCCGTTCAGCAGCTTGGCGCTCTGCCCTGCCAGCGCATCCACCGCTTTTTTCCCCTGCCCCGAGGCGGAGAGCAGGTTGGTGACGCTGATCCGCGACAGCCCGCCCTGGTCGATAAGCGGCTTGAGCGCCGTCAGCAGCTGGCTGGTCAGGCTATTGGGCACGGCAATCAGATTGCGGTTGCGGTAATCGCCTAACACGAACGGATTCACGTCCGGCACCACCAGCGGTACGTCTGGCTCCAGCGCAAACAGGCCGCTGAGATCGATAACCAGACACCCGGCGTTGGTGGCGTCTTCAATATACGCCGCGCTGGCTTCGACGCCGGCGGCGAAGAAAGCCAACTGGGCCTGGGTCCAGTCAAACTCGGCAGCGTCTTTGACGATCACTGACTTGCCACCAAAACGCAGATGTTCGCCCGCGCTTTCATTGCGCGCCAGAGCAAAAATCTCCCCCACCGGGAACTGGCGTTCAGCAAGAGTTTCGAGCAGGGCTTCGCCTACGGCGCCCGTTGCGCCCAGTACGGCAATATTCCAGCCTTCAGACATGGTGGTTTACTCCAGAAATAAAGCGGCCCTGCCGGAGTATCCGGCAGGGGCATTAAGAAGACATTAACGAACAGGATGATGCACAGCGTTAAAACCGAGCTGGCGCAATAGCGTCGCCGCCTGCGCATCGCTGCACTGTACGTACAGCGAAGACCATTCGCGGCGTTCCTGATAGTTTTTACGCAGCTTGTCAAATTCACCGGCGACGCCGGCCACCTTCCGCAGCGGCGCATCATCGCGGCGCACATCATACACCAAGTGGACCAGCCTTTTCAGCGTCGGCTGATCGAGCGGCCCATGCAGGGTGATGCGGCCAAATTCCGGCGCTGGCAACAGGGTATCCAGCGCCACCTGCTGCGGATGGCCGATAAAGGCGCTGTAGGCTTCAAAAACCTGCGTTGTCCCGCGCGCTTTCCCTTCGAGGGTGTAGCCAGCGATATGCGCGGTACCGATATCCACTCGCTTAAGAAGCTCTACGTTAAGATCCGGCTCCGGCTCCCAGACGTCCAGCACTACGCTCAGCGGCTGTCCAGCTTCCAGCCGTTTCAGCAGCGCAGCGTTATCTACCACCGGTCCGCGGCAGGCGTTGATCAAAATCGTTCCTGGCTTCAGACGGCTAATCAGCGACTCATCCGCCAGATGCAGGGTTTTATATGGCCCTTCTTTATACAGTGGGGTATGGAAGGTGAGAATATCAGCTTCCTGAACCAGCGCATCGAGGGAGCGGAAATCGCCTTCGTCTCCGCGATCGGCGCGCGGCGGATCGCAGAGCAGCGTTTTGATCCCCAGCGCTTCCAGCCGTTTTTGCAGTCGTCCACCGACGTTGCCGACGCCAACGATCCCGACGGTACGATCGCGCAGCGCGAAACCGTCGCGTTCGGCCAACATCAGTAGCGATGAAAAGACATACTCCACCACCGCAATGGCGTTGCAGCCGGGCGCCGCGGAGAAACCAATCCCTGCCTGCTGCAGCCACGCCTGATCGACGTGATCGGTGCCAGCGGTAGCGGTGCCGACGAACTTAACGGCCTTACCGGAGAGCAATGCTTCATTGACCCGGGTGACCGAGCGTACCATTAAGGCATCCGCATCGGTCAGGGCCTCAGCCGGGACCGGACGCCCCGGAACCGCTTGCACATCGCCTAAACGGCTAAAAAGCTCACGGGCATAGGGCATATTTTCATCAACGAGGATTTTCACAGTTCAGTACCTGTCTGAGAACGAGAGTTAACCGGGGAAGTGTGCCATAATCTGGCCGCCAGGCATACTCATCACCTGGTTCCAGCACCGCGATATCGAAAGGATGAATCATGACGCACCCCCTTGCAGATATGCCAGACCGCCCTCCGGGGCGAGGTCCATCAGGCACTGCCGCCACCGGCGAACCTTCGCTTTCCATGCAGCAACGCACCGTTCTGGAGCGACTGATCACGCGCCTGGTGGCGCTGACCTCGCAGCAGAATGCGGAAGTGTGGGCCTGCGTCAAGCATGATCTCGGACTGAAAGGCGACACGCCGCTGCTGGCCTGCCATTTCAGCGCCGCGGAGGCCAGTCTCAACCAGCGCTTAGCCGCCGCTCAGGATAATCATCATCATCGCCAGACGCTGGCGCAGCTCAGCGATCTGCTGGGTCAGGGCAATAACCGTCAGGCGGTCAGCGATTATATTCGTCAACATTATGGGCAAACGGCGCTGCATGCGCTAAGCCAGCCGCAGCTGGAGAACATTCTGCACCTGCTGCAGCGCGGCCAGCTATCGATCCCGCAACCGCAGCAGCGCCCGCCGACCCTGCGCCCGCTGTTGCCGGCCGAGCACAACACGCTCAATCAGCTGGTGACTAAGCTGGCGGCTGCCACCGGCGAACCGAGCAAGCTGATTTGGCAATCCATGCTGGAACTTTGCGGCGTCAAATCCGGAGAGCTTATCCCGGCGACGCACTTCACGCCGCTTTCATACTGGCTGCAGGCGCGGCAAACGCTGAGTGCGCAAAGCGCGCCCACGCTCACCTCGCTGCAGGGTGCGCTCAAGCAGCCGCTGGAGGCCGCAGAATGGCAAAAGATTGTCGACTTTGCCCGTCGCAGCTGGCAGGTCACCCCGCAGACGACGCTGAGCCCAGCGCAGATCCTGGCGCTGTTGAACAAGGTGTTTGTGCTGCGGGTAGCCCGCGCCCAGGAGACGCTGGCCATCCCGCAGGAAGAGCCCGCGCCGACGCGAGCATGGGCCGCTAAGCCGTGGCAGCTGGCGCTGGGCGGTGTGCTGATCCTGCTCCTCCTGCTTTGGCTCCTGCTGTAGCCCACACCGTAGGAAAGCGCGCCTGCCTCATGCGGGCGCCCGTTAAGTGATTTGCCGGTTACCACCACACCTCGGCCTGAACGCCAACCATAAACTCATCTTTGCTGTCGTCGTTGAACGCAAACTGCGACAACTGGTTATCGAGAATATTGATATACGTACCATAAAAGCGAATTTCAGGACGTGACCCCAGCAGGCTCGGCCCAACCTTCAGCGCATGGTACAACGTCGTTTTATACGCTGACTCCTGCAGATCGTCGCCCTGACGGGTGTTGTTTTTCTGGGTAAACCACCCCAGCTCGACCCCGGTCTGGTTCCAGGTGTCCCATATCCACGCCGGGCGGATCACCGCGCGCAGGCTGTCGAAATCGCTGTGCGCTCCGCTTTCATAGCTATACACATCATTGCCATGGGCCCACACCAGCGAATTGGCCATGATAATGCGATCGGCGAGATACATTTCCCCCTGCGAGATCAGACGCCAGGCCACGCCGTTGGTATGATCGCCATAGTAATAGCGCCCGCTGGCCATGGAGTTACTGGCGCCGGAGAAGTTGGCGAAACTGCTGGCGTACGAGTTGTTCGCCACCTGCAGCGTAAATTCGTTAAAGCCCTTGCGCTCCAGCTCCTGACGAATAATGGCGGTGGCCATCCAGGTATCTTTGAACCGGAAGTAGCTGTTGTTATCCTCGTTTCTCTCCTGCTCGTCATTTTTATTTGCGAACGCATATTTGCCCATTAGCGACAGAGACCCCGACTGCCACAGGGGAATATTGCGATAGCGCAGGTCGACTGAGTTGGTGTTCATCTGAGTGGTTTGTGTGAAATCTCGTGAATATACGTCGACGTCGTTCCTGCTGATGGACGCATCCAGCTGACCAACCCCCAGCGCCCAGTTCTGGATCCCGACCCCGGCCGCAACGTCGGTGGTCAGCGACTTCCAGTCCAGCATCTGAATTTCATACTCGGGCAGTTTATGTTTGCCGACCCAGAAATCTGCCTCTGGCGCGAACGGCAGGAAACCTTTGGTGGTCAGATAAATATCACTAAACTGCAAAATGCTGTCGGTATCCTGGCCAGCAAACCAGGCGTCGTTATACTGCTCGCCGACGTTACCGTCGTACGTCACAACGGCATTCGCCGTTTTGCCATCCTGGTTATAGACCCGCTGATTCAACGTTAAGTCGAACCAGCCACTCATTTCATTACCGAAACGACCCAGCGAGCCGGGGGCGTAGGTCTGCGACGATCCGTGATTTGATGTTCCCCAGCCGGAACGGAAGTACCCCTGGTAGCTAAAGCCAATATCATCTTTAACAAATTTACTGATGTCCTTCAGGGTGACGCTTTCCAGTTTCGGCTTCTGGCCTTCGGTATCAATAACCGCCACCTGCTGAGTGGCTTTCACCTGCACCGGAGCCGCCTTTTTACTCAGTTCATTATTTTCATTGGCTATATTTTCCGCCACCGGCGACGTTGTTGTCGGATAACCCGTCGTGACATGACGTTTTTCATTCTCCTTAATACTTTTTTGTAATTCGGCCACCTTACCTTTATAGGTCGATAATTGTGATTGCGTTTTTTGTAGCTCTTTTTTATTCGCCGACAGTTCAGACTCCAGTAATTCCAGACGCTGTTCAATGGTTAATTTAGCCGCCATCACATCACTTGTCGAAATAGCCAGCAGTACCGATAAAGACAATAAGCTCACCTTCAATTGACTTGAATACATAGGGTACCTTTACATATTGTTATAATTGGCCTTCAGCCAGAACGGCTGAAGGCGGGTAAATCAGGCAGAGCGCTCCTGGCGCAGGGCAATAATTTCTTTGGCTAAATCCTGGCACAGCATCGCGGTCATTAAGTGATCCTGGGCGTGCACCAGAATAAGGTTAACGGTGATTTTTCCGCAGCCTTCGTCCTCACCTATCAACGCCGTTTGGATCTTATGCGCTGCCCGACAGGCCGCTTCCGAGCTGGCCATCAAATCCGCTGCCCGCCCCCATTCCCGCTGCCGGGAGGCGGCAATCGCCTCCATGGCGTCTGATCGCGCCTGACCAGCATAAATCAGCAACTCCATGACCGTACTTTCATCTGCAAACATCGCCATCCTCCTGGTCGGTCGCCGCCGCGGTATTGACCTTGTTAGCGGCAATCACAAACGGTAAGTAAATGAGTGTTGAAACCGCGAGGCACAGAATGCCGACAAACAGCGCCAGCCAGTTGCCGCCGGTGCCAAAGAAGGCGATAAGCGGCCCGGGCGTAGTCCAGGGTACGGCGTAAGCAATCGGCGGAATAAACTCCATGCTAATAAAGAAATAACCGATCAATGAATTCACAAACGGCACCAGAATAAACGGGATCACCAGGATGGGGTTAAGCACAATCGGCAGGCCAAACATCACCGGTTCATTGATGTTAAACAGGCCCGGCACGAAGGCCATTTTTGCCAGGTCACGGTAGTCTTTGCGCCGGGAGGCAATAAAGATGGCCAGTAACAGGCCCAGCGTCATACCCGACCCGCCGCAGTTAGCAAACGCATCGTTGATGCCAGTCCATGTGATGGGGTACGGCGCTCCCCAGGTGCTGCCATGCGAGGCGGCATAGGAGAGATTTTCGAGGTTGGCTTCCGAGAAGATGGTCTCGCGGATGGCGGCCACGGTGTTCGGCCCATGGATCCCCAGCACCCACAGGAAATTCGCCACCAGCCCCAGCACCAGAACCGTCACGATGTTGGTCCCCATATCCTTCAGCGGGGCCTGAATAAGGGTATAGATCAGATCGTTAAGACCGTTAGGCGAAATACGCGTCAACAGATAGTTGAGGATCGAAAAGAAGATCATCACGAAGAAGATCGGCAACAACACCTTAAAGGAACGCGCCACCGCCGGCGGCACCGCAGCCGGCATCGTGATGGTCACCCTTGGGTTGCGCGCCAGGCGGCAAAAGACTTCGCTGGAAATCAGCGCGACGATAATCGCCACAAACAACCCCTGCGGGCCAAGATATTTGGTCGCCAGATAGGCCTGGCCATCAATGATGGTATAAGGCGTGTACACCACAAAAAAGGCGCCGATCGCCGTCAGGCCGCACAGGAGATCGTCCTGCTGATAGCTGATCGCCATATTGCGCGCCACCAGAAAGGTGATCAATATCGCCATAATATTGACCGAACCGTTCATTACCGGGGTGAAAATCTGCTGCGCCTCCGCGAGGTGGGGGAATATCGTCCCTAAATGCAGAATACTGGCGATAAATCCGTCAGGCGACAAAATAGCAAAGTTGATAAGAATAATCAGCGAACTGGCCATGACGATGGGAAACGAAAGAATAAACGCATCGCGAATCGCTGAAACGTGGATCTGAGAATTTAACTTAATCGCGACAGGCACGAGGATTTTTTCCATGCCGCGCTCAAAGGTATCCATGAAACTCATGACGAACCCTTATTCATAATAATTTATTAACGTCATCGTGTTTTTTAGCCGCAGCAGCCCAGGGCAGCAACGAAAGTACCCACACGATAACGGGGATAAATGAGAAAACTATTGGTTTGCCAATAATGCCAGCGCACTTTCCAGAACAGCTTTACCGTCCATTTGCCCATAATATTTCATGTCAATCACCGCCACGGGTATTTTTCCCTGAGCCACCTCTTCTATTTCCTTTTTTTGAAAGCGGACCTGTGGTCCCAAAAGGACGACATCTACTTCATTGTTCTTAATTTTTTCTTTAGCTTCAGAAATGGCCAGCGCATTGATATTAACCTGAGCCTTAATATTTACAGCCTGCTCCTGCATGCGTTTCACCAGCATACTGGTCGACATTCCCGCCGCACATACTAATAATATATTTTGCATTACCCCTTCCTGTTTTATTTATGACCTCAATTGACGAGCACTTTAATAATTGTTAATTTTCTTAACCGCGGTTTTGATCACAGTTAGCCATACCAAAGTGGTGCAGAAGCAAAGCAAAAAATGAACGTCTTGCCCTGTATTTAACAACATACGTTAGCAAGCCCATGTTTCCAAAGGGATTGTGGAGGTTCAAAAGTGGTTTACAAAAATATCGTCAATTTGCTTAAAAACAAAATTAATAGCCCATTCTACAACATTGGCGATCTTCTGCCGGCCGAAAAAGAGTTGGCAGAACTTTATGATGTTTCACGCAATACGTTACGTAAGGCGCTGAAAACCCTGGAAGAGGATGGTTTAATCGAACGCCGACATGGCTCAGGTACATGGATTAGAAATAAGCATTTCCAGGCGTCGGTGACACACTTAGACAGTTTTACCGAAATTGCCCGTAATCAGGGGAAAACGCCCTCCAGCCAGATCCTCAAATTCGAGTTACAGCCAGCGTCGGAGGAAATTGCCCGTGGACTGCAATTGCAGCATGGCGAAGCGGTATATTATGCTAAGAGATTACGTTTTATCGATAATATTGCCATGCAATTAGAAGAAACTTGGCTCTCCGCGACCCGTTTTCCCGATCTGACCATCGCGCATATGAAGAAATCGAAGTTTTCATATATAGAAAACGAATGTGGGGTAAGAATAAATGGATGTTACGAATCAATAGTGCCGGTGCTCCCAACGCCTGAGCTGGCAACCCTCCTGCATATCAGCGCTAAAGATCCGATTATCCGCATGCAGACGCAGGCGATTGATGAACACCACCAGCCTATCGATTATTCCATTCTGTATACCAATATGTTTGAATTCCAGGTGAAGTATTATCTGCCGCGACAGACGGCGTCCGGTCTGCCCGCAAGCAAGACCGGACAATAACTTAACCCGGGCGGCGAAAAGAGACGAGGGTGACGAGGATCCCCAGCGCCGCGCAGAGGGCGCCGGCAAGGAACACCGACGAGTAGCCCAGCGAGGTCGCCAGCAGGCCGGTCAGCGGCCCGGTCAGGCCATAGGAGATGTCCTGAAAGGCCGCATAGCCGCCGAGCGCGGTGCCGCGCACCTGCGCCGGAACGCGCTTCACCACCTCCACGCCGAGCGACGGGAAAATCAGTGAGCAACCGCATCCGGTTAGCGCCGCACCGGCCAGCGCCAGCCAGGCATTCGGCGCCAGCCCCAGCAGGGTCAGACCAACCGCCTCTATCAGCAGCGAAACCATCGCCACCCTGACGCCGCCAAACCGGTCCGGCATCCAGCCAAACAGAATACGCATCACGACGAAGGCGCCGCCAAACGCCGTCAGGGTAAAGCCGGCCATCGGCCAGCTATGGCTGGCGAAATAGAGGGAAACGAAGGTGCCGATCACCGCAAAACCAACGCCCTGCAGGCCCAGGCCAATGCCTGGCCGCCAGATCATGCCGATGACGCTCCATAATGAAGGCCGCTCGCCACCGTGAGCCGCCACTTTGCGCACGGTACCGTTAATAAGCCAGGCAACGAGCGGTAAACCCATGGTGACGCAGGCCAGCACCGCCACGCCGAAATGGCTATAGATCAATAATCCCAGCGGGGCGCCCACCGCCAGCGAACCGTACATCGCCATACCATTCCATGACATGACTTTGCCGGAGCGGGCCGGCCCCACCAGCCCCATCCCCCAGCTCAGGTTACCGGTCAGCAGCTGGCTTTCGCCAAACCCGAGGATCAGGCGGCCCAGCAGCAGCAGGCCAAGCCTGGCGAGCACCGGCAGCGGCAACAGCGCAGCGGCCAGCCATGCCGCGCCCGCCAGGGCGCAGGCCAGCATCCCTTGCAGGACGGAGCGTTTAGCGCCGTACTGGTCTGCCAGGCGGCCGGCGTACCCCCGGGTCAGAACGGTGGCGAGGAACTGGATCCCTACCGCCACGCCAACCACGGTGTTGCCAAATCCCAGCTCCTGATGGACAAAGAGCGGGATCACCGGCAGCGGCAAACCAACGGTCATGTAGGTCAAAAAGACGGCAAACGTAATACGGAAAAGCGAAAAATTCGCCGAAGAATGGGATGTTGTTTCAGTAACTGCGGACATGCATTACTCCAGATTCGCAGAGTAAGGCGAGCAAAGCGACACGCCCCCTCCACCTGATTATCAGGGTTAAGGCGCGTTGGTTGACGTTAAACGCTTACGCATTAGTGGAGAGACTAATGGATCCGCCAGCAGTGTGCCTGCAGGCCCTTACCCTGTCAAGATAACAAAAAAGGGGAGCCGGTGGCTCCCCTCTGCACTTCGCATACTGATTAGGCGTTGTATTTACGCATCACCAGCGTGGCGTTGGTGCCGCCGAAGCCGAAGCTGTTGGACATCACGGTGGTCAGCTTAGCGTCAGTCGGTTTGGTGACGATGTTCAGGCCGGCAGCCTGCTCGTCCAGCTCTTCGACGTTGATGCTCGGCGCGATAAAGCCGTGCTCCAGCATCAGCAGGGAGTAGATGGCTTCCTGTACGCCCGCCGCGCCCAGCGAGTGGCCGGTCATCGCTTTGGTTGCCGAGATAGCCGGGCTGTTGTCGCCGAACACTTCGCGGATGGCGCCCAGCTCTTTCACGTCGCCGACCGGAGTAGACGTACCGTGGGAGTTCAGGTAATCGATCGGCGTATCAACACCGTGCATCGCCATCTGCATGCAGCGCACTGCGCCTTCACCAGACGGGGCGACCATGTCAGCGCCATCGGAAGTTGCGCCGTAGCCGACGATTTCGGCATAGATGTGCGCGCCACGCGCCAGGGCGTGTTCCAGTTCTTCCACCACGACCATACCGCCGCCGCCGGCGATAACGAAGCCATCACGGTTCGCATCATAAGTACGGGACGCTTTTTCCGGGGTGTCGTTGTATTTGGTGGACAGTGCGCCCATGGCGTCGAACTCGCAGGCCATTTCCCAGCACAGCTCTTCGCCGCCGCCGGCAAAGACGATGTCCTGTTTGCCCAGCTGGATCTGCTCTACCGCGTTACCAATACAATGAGCGGAAGTGGCGCAGGCCGAGCTGATGGAGTAGTTAACGCCGTGGATTTTGAACGGCGTAGCGAGGCAGGCGGAAACGCCGGAAGCCATCGCTTTCGTGACTACATACGGGCCCACGGCTTTCAGACCACGCGGGCTACGCATGGCATCAGCGCCGAAGACCTGGAATTTCGGGGAGCCGCCGCCGGAGCCTGCGATCAGGCCAACACGCGGGTTGCTCTGGTATGCTTCCGGCGCCAGACCTGCGTCGGCAACGGCCTGTTCCATGGACAGGTAAGCATAGATAGAAGCGTCGCTCATAAAGCGCACTACTTTGCGGTCAATGAGGCCAGTGGTATCCAGTTTGACGTTGCCCCATACGTGGCTGCGCATCCCTGAATCTTTAAGCTCCTGAGAGAAAGTGATCCCTGAACGTCCTTCACGCAGAGATGCCAGGACTTCCTGCTGGTTATTACCGATGCTGGAAACGATGCCCAAGCCAGTAATCACTGCACGTTTCATTAAATACCTCTGTAAGTCGCACTATTTTAAGTTTCGTGTCGCACAATAGCGTACACTTGTACGCCGAACAAGTCCGATCAGACATTTTGTGTATAAATTTGCGCCCTCAGGCACACATCGTTAAGATCGTGCTACGCCTTGTGATTCGAGTAACTTACGTGAAACAAAACGCCATACAACCCGCCAACCTGGAATTCAACGCTGAGGGTACACCTGTTTCCCGAGATTTCGACGATGTTTACTTTTCCAATGACAACGGTCTGGAAGAGACTCGCTACGTTTTTCTCGGTGGAAATCGCCTGCCGGAGCGTTTCGCCAGCCACCCTCGCCCGCTGATGATCGTCGCGGAGAGCGGCTTCGGTACCGGGCTCAATTTCCTCACCCTGTGGCAGGCGTTTGACGTTTTTGTTCGTGATAACCCGGACGTTACCCTGCAAAGGTTACATTTCATCAGTTTTGAAAAATATCCGTTAAAGGCTGAGGATCTCCGCCTGGCGCACCAGCGCTGGCCAGAGCTGGCTCCGTGGGCGCACCAGCTGCAGGCGCAATGGCCGTCGGCCTTCGGCGGATGCCATCGTCTGCTGCTCGACGGCGGGCGGGTGACGCTCGATTTGTGGTTTGGCGATATCAATGAGCTGACCAGGGAGCTGGATGATTCGCTGAACCAGCAGGTGGACGCCTGGTTTCTTGACGGCTTTGCCCCGGCCAAAAATCCCGATATGTGGACCCAGGATCTGTTCAATGCCATGGCACGTCTGGCGCGGCCCGGCGGGACACTGGCCACCTTTACCTCCGCAGGGTTTGTCCGCCGCGGCCTGCAGGAGGCCGGCTTTACCATGCGTAAAAGCAAAGGCTTCGGCCGCAAGCGGGAGATGCTGACCGGCGAGATGGCGCAAACGCTGAGCTTTCCTGCGCGCGTCCCCTGGTTCGCTCGCAGTAGCAGCGATGCCCGCGAGGCTGCCATCATCGGCGGCGGGATCGCCAGCGCCCTGCTCTCCCTTGCGCTGCTGCGCCGCGGCTGGCAGGTGACCCTCTACTGCGCCGACGACGCCCCGGCGCAGAGCGCCTCCGGCAATCGCCAGGGTGCGCTGTATCCGCTGTTAAGCCAGCACGATCCGGCGCTGGCGCGCTTTTTCCCGACGGCCTTTACCTTCGCCCGCCGAATGTATGACGCGCTGCCGGTGATGTTCGATCATCAATGGTGCGGTGTCACCCAGCTCGGCTGGGATGAAAAAAGCGCGCACAAAATCGCCCAGATGCTGGCGCTGAATTTACCCCCGGACATCGCCTGCGCGGTGACGGCGGAACAGGTTGTCGGGTTGACCGGCGTCGATACCGGCTGCGGCGGCATCACTTATCCGGCCGGCGGCTGGCTGTGCCCGCAGCAGCTCACCGCCGAATTGCTGGCGCTGGCGGCAACTCGCGGACTGCACGTGCACTATGGTTATCACGTTGAAACGCTCAGCGCGGAGGGCGATGGCTGGCTGCTCAATCAGCAGCGCAATCATCAGGCGGTGGTGCTGGCGAACGGCCACAGCATCGCGGATTTTGCGCAAACCGCGCAGCTGCCGGTCTACCCTGTTGGCGGCCAGGTCAGTCATATACCTACCACCCCGCGGCTTTCCGCCCTGCGCCAGGTGCTGTGCTACGATGGCTACCTGACGCCGCATAATCCGCAAAATCAGCAGCACTGTATTGGCGCCAGCTACCATCGCGGGAAGACCGACACCACCTTCAGCGAGGAAGATCAGCAGCACAACCGGCAACGGTTGATCGACTGTTTCCCGAACGCGGAGTGGACGCTGGACGTGGATATCAGCGCCAATGCCGCCCGCTGCGGCGTGCGCTGCGCCACCCGCGATCACCTGCCAATGGTCGGCAACGTGCCAGACTATGAGGCAACATTGACGCAATACGCCAGCATCCACGAACAGCTGGATCACGCCGGTCGCGCGCCGGTCTGTCGTAACCTGTTTATGCTTGGGGCGCTCGGATCGCGGGGACTTTGCACCGCGCCGTTAAGCGCTGAGCTGCTGGCGGCGCAGATGAGCGGTGAACCGCTGCCGCTGGATAGCGATACTCTGGCGGCGCTGAATCCGAATCGGCTGTGGGTGAGAAAACTGCTGAAGGGAAAAGCGGTGAAATAAAACCATGAGGGCAGGCAATTTCCCGGGTACGGCTGACGCCTGACCCGGGCTACAATATGGCTCAGGCCTGATTTTTCGCCTGTTGATACAGGTTATGCCACATCCCCTGCACCAGAATTTGGTCCGGCGGCGACAGTTCGCCAGCGCTGATGGCCTTCTCCAGGCTCTGGCTGACCTTACTGTTTACCGCTTCAGCAGAATGCTCGCCCTCACCTTCCAGCTCAGCCACCGCCAGCGTCAGGTGGCCGCGCAGATAACCGCCGGCAAACAGTTCATCATCACTGGCGTGGTCTACCATGTTGTCAATCAGCGCCAGAATGCGTGATTCAAACTCCGCGATCATCATCTTACCTCTTGTCATGTAATGTGTGGCCTTAGTGCAGGTCTTCCGGCCACGGAAAGTGTTCCGCCGTCAATGTCGGCGTTTGATAATAATGTTGCAATGCGCGAATAAAACGCGCCGGACGTTCGGGGATCCCTTGTTCAAGCAAAGTCATTACCCGAGCATGAACCCGGCGCTGGAAGGCGATGCGATCGGGCTCAACGTCTCCTTCCAGATTGTCACAGCTGACGTTAAACGGAAATCCCGCCGCCACGCAGAACAGCCACTCATAGGCCTGCGGTTTCACCTCGACGTCCTCAAACTGGCTTTGAGTCATCGCATCGCGGCCATCCGGGCAGTACCAGTAGCCAAAATCGACTCGTTCGCGGCGCGCTTTGCCGGCGACACACCAGTGAGAAATCTCGTGCAGGGCGCTGGCAAAAAACCCGTGCGCAAACACGATACGGTGATAGGGCGTGTCGTCATCGGCCGGAAGGTAGATCGGCTCATCGTCGCCTTTTACCAGGCGAGTATTAAATTCTTCGGCAAAGCAGCTGTAGAAAAGGTCAATCAGCTGCTGATAATGGTGTTGCTGTTGCATTAATGAATTCCCAACCACTGCAAAATCTCAGCCCCGTGGCTGTCATAGAGAAGCTTCGCGCTCATCACCGCCGAGACGATAACGATCATCGGCCGGATCAGCGACTGCCCTTTACTCAGCACCAGCCGGGAGCCGGCGCGAGCGCCAATAAACTGGCCGGCCATCATCACAAAGCCGGTGGCCCAGATGACCTTCCCGCCGATGATAAACAGCAGCAGACCGCCGACGTTTGAGGTCGCGTTCAGCAGCTTGGCATGGGCCGTCGACTTCGCCAGGTTAAATCCGGCCAGGGTGACAAAAGCCAGTGCATAAAACGAACCGGCGCCGGGGCCAAAAAAGCCGTCGTAGAATCCTACGCTGCCGCCAGCAACCAGCGCAAACGGCAGACCGTACAGCCGACGCTGCCGGTCCGCTTCACCCAGTTTCGGCATCAGCAGAAAATAGAGACCGATGCCGATCACCAGCAACGGCAGGATCTGCTTAAGAATATCGGACTGGACGTGCTGGACCAGCAGCGCACCAGCGGTTGAGCCAATAAAGGTCATCAGAATATTCAGCTTCTGATCGGCGAGGCTGACCACCTTACGGCGGACAAAATAGAGGGTCGCCGATAGCGACCCGCCGCAGGCCTGCAGCTTATTGGTCGCCAGCGCCTGCGCCGGTGGCATTCCTGCCGCCATCAACGCCGGAACGGTCAGTAAACCCCCGCCTCCGGCCAGTGAGTCAATAAAACCGGCCAGGATGGCGACAAAGAAGAGTACCACCAGCACCAACGGCGATACGGCAAACAACTCGATAAAACTATCCATTACAGCACATGCTCATCCAGTAGCGCCTGGCAGGAAGGCGGCAGCGGCGGCGGCGTCTTCTTCACAGGGGGGGTAGACCCGGGTTTAGGTGGTTCGAACCAGCTCTGCAGCTCCGCTCCGCAGCCATCGCCGGGCGGCGGTGGCGCCTGATCCTCGCACTCCAGACTTCCCGCCGGGCAACGCAGTCGGACGTGCATATGAGCGCGATGCTGGAACCAGGGACGGACTTTACGCAGCCACTGGCGGTCGCTGCCCGCGTCCAGGCACAGTTGCTGTTTAATCGCCGGGTTGACGAAAATACGGGTGACCTCGCTATCTTCCGCCGCCAGCTTGATCAGCTGGCTGATTTGCGGGCTCCACAGCGACGGCACCACGTGCTTGCCGTCGCTGGCGACCAGATCCAGCGCCTGCGGCTTCAACAGCTGAGACGATGTCCAGCGCGTTTGCGGCAGCTGGAGGAAAATATCGACATCCAGGCCCGTCTGGTGACTGGCGTGACCGCCGTTAAAGCGCCCGCCTGCCGGCATCCCCATGTCGCCAATCAGCACGGTTCCCATTCCTTTATTGTGCACCTGATTACTCAGGCGCTGAATAAACTGAACCAGATCCGGATGACCGAAGTAGCGACGCTGATCGGTACGCATCACCTGATAGCCGGTGGCGCTCAGAGGGAGCGCCTCGGCGCCCACGATACAGCCATTGGAAAATGCGCCGATTGACTGGGCGCTGCCGCCGATCGGCTGGGATATTTTCTGCCACGGCGTCGCGGCCAGGCTACCGGCGCTGGCCAGCAGCGCGAGCAGTGCGATAACGGTGTTTTTCATGGTTACCAGCGTGGAATTGTCGTCGTCACATCGCCATTCTGCGCGCGCTGACGCATAAAGTGATCCATCAGGACGATCGCCAGCATCGCCTCAGCGATCGGTACGGCGCGAATGCCGACGCACGGATCGTGACGCCCTTTGGTGATCATCTCCACTTCTTCGCCAAAGCGGTTAATCGTATGACCGGGAACGGTAATACTGGAGGTAGGCTTCAGCGCGATGTTGGCAACGATCTGCTGGCCGCTGCTGATGCCGCCAAGAATGCCGCCGGCGTGGTTGCTCTGGAATCCGTCTTTGGTGATTTCATCGCGGTTTTCGCTGCCGCGCAGCTTCACCACTTCAAAGCCGTCGCCAATTTCCACCCCTTTCACGGCGTTGATGCTCATCAGCGCGTGGGCGATATCGGCATCCAGGCGATCGAAGACCGGCTCGCCGAGGCCCGGCGGTACGCCGTCAGCCACCACCGTCACTTTCGCGCCAATGGAGTCACCCTCTTTTTTCAGGCCGCGCATCAGTTCATCCAGAGCGTCGATTTTATCCGGGTCCGGGCAGAAGAACGGGTTCTGCTCGACCTGATTCCAGTCTTTGATGGCCAGCGGAATATCGCCCATCTGCGTCAGGCAGCCGCGAATGACGATGCCGAACTTCGCGGCAAGGTATTTTTTGGCAATCGCCCCGGCCGCTACGCGCATCGCGGTTTCGCGCGCAGAAGAACGACCGCCGCCGCGATAGTCGCGCAGACCATACTTTTGCTCGTAGGTGTAATCGGCGTGGCCCGGACGGAACAGATCTTTGATTGCGCCGTAATCCTGCGAACGCTGATCGGTGTTCTCAATCAGCAGACCGATACTGGTCCCGGTAGTAACGCCTTCGAAGACGCCGGAAAGAATTTTGACCTGATCCGGCTCGCGACGCTGCGTGGTGTAACGCGAGGTGCCCGGGCGACGACGATCGAGGTCGTGCTGCAGGTCGGCTTCGGTCAGCGGGATGCCCGGCGGCACGCCGTCGACGATGCAGCCCAGCGCCAGGCCGTGCGATTCGCCGAAGGTAGTGACGCGAAAGAGTTGTCCAATTGTATTTCCTGCCATCACGGCTCCAATCTTTTTCGTTATGTTGGCGTGTTGTTTTTTTTAGTCTTTATAAATACCGAAGTGCGCGCGGGCGTCAATCAGCTGCTGTTTGGTCAGCATGAAGACACCGTCGCCGCCGTTATCAAACTCAAGCCAGGTAAACGGCACGTCCGGATATTGCTCCATCAGATGTACCATGCTGTTACCGACTTCACAAATCAGAATCCCGTCATCGCTGAGATAATCCGGCGCGTTACCGAGGATGCGGCGCGTCAGCTTCAGGCCGTCGCTACCGGAGGCCAGACCCAGCACCGGCTCATGCTCATACTCTTCCGGCAGATCGGCCATGTCCTCTTCATCGACATACGGCGGATTGGTGACGATCAGATCGTACTGCAGCTTCGGCAGATCGCGGAACAGGTCGGAGCGGATCGGCGTCACGTGATGGATCAAGCCATGGGACTCCACGTTGTGCTCGGCGACGGCCAGCGCGTCCGGGGAAATATCCACGGCGTCGACTTCGGCTTCCGGGAAAGCATAGGCGCAGGCGATGGCGATGCAGCCGCTGCCGGTGCACATATCAAGGATATGCTGCGGCTTATGGTTAATCAGCCCGGCAAACTGATTGTTGATCAGTTCGCCAATCGGGGAGCGCGGGACCAGCACCCGCTCATCGACGTAAAACTCATGCCCGCAGAACCACGCTTTGTTGGTCAGATAGGCGACGGGAATGCGCTCGTTCACGCGGCGGATCACCCGCTCAACGATGCGGTGTTTCTCGCTGGAGGTCAGACGCGCAGTCCGCATATCTTCCGGGATATCCAGCGGTAGGTAGAGCGACGGCAGCACCAGCTGTACTGCCTCGTCCCACGGGTTATCAGTCCCGTGACCGTACCAGATATTAGCAGCACTGAAACGGCTTACCGCCCAGCGCAGCATGTCCTGAATGGTATGCAGCTCATTGACTGCCTCATCAACAAAAATTTTATCCACGACAACCTCCAGGGCACACTCTGCTATAAATTCGGCGGCTAGTGTGCCATGAAGACGGCGATAAATCAGCATTCTTGCGTGGGGTGACCGGGGAAAAAACAGGTTTTCCTTGCCCGAAGGGATATTGAGTCGGGTAAACTAGCGCAAAGTATTAATGAGAGTGGACAATGAAAAAGAAGACATCGCTAAGCGAGGAGGATCAGGCGCTGTTCCGTCAGTTAATGACCGGCACGCGAAAGATCAAGCAGGACACCATCGTTCACCGTCCGCAGCGCAAGAAAGTCACTGAGGTTGCTCCGAAGCGTTTGCTGCAGGAACAGGCCGATAACAGCCACTATTTCTCTGATGAGTTTCAGCCGCTACTGAATACTGAAGGCTCGACGAAATATGTCCGCGCCGACGTCAGCCATTTTGAGCTGAAAAAGCTGCGCCGTGGGGATTATTCGCCGGAACTGTTTCTCGATCTGCATGGGCTCACCCAGCAGCAGGCCAAACAGGAACTGGGCGCGCTGATTGCCGCCTGCCGCCGCGAACATGTGTTTTGCGCCTGTGTGATGCACGGGCACGGCAAACATATTCTCAAACAGCAAACCCCGCTGTGGCTGGCGCAACATCCGCATATAATGGCGTTTCACCAGGCACCAAAAGAGTACGGCGGTGACGCCGCACTGCTGGTGCTGATTGAGGTAGAGGAGTGGCAACCGCCGGAGCTGCCTTAACGGCGGGCTCCGGGGCCGTCAGATGGCGTTGGCCATCTTGAGATTGCAGGGGCTTTTCTGCCAGAGGTATTCACCCTTGCCGTCGGCGTCCAGCGTCACGCAGGCGATAGCCGAGGTGGTGAACATCGGAGGCGTTTCCCCCGGACACAGCTCTGAGACCAGGTACCCCACCAGCGGCAGGTGGGAGACGACCAGCGCCGTCGCCACGCCTTCATTCGCCAGCGCCTGCAGATAGGCGCTAACCAGGCCTACGTCGCCGCACGGCGTGAGTTCCGGCATCACGTCGACATGTTTCGGCAGGTTCATGCACTCCCCAACAATATCCAGCGTCTGTTCTGCACGCAGATAGGGACTGACAAGAACGCGCTCAATATCCACTTTTTGACCTTTCAGCCAGGTTGCCATCTGACGAGACTCATCACAACCGCATACGGTTAATGGACGAACTGAGTCGCTGGCTGCATCGAGGGCAGCGTCGCCGTGACGCATAATAAAAACTTGCATATTGCACCGCTTTTGTTAACCAGAAGCACCGTAGTTTGGCCTGCGAAGACAATACGCAGGTGACCCGGTGGCCGGGCATTGTGCCTGATCCATTCAACGAATGAAACGCTGTTTTTTACCTCAATGGCGTAAGTATAGTCAATCATTGTTTACAAAACAGCCAATCAACAGCTTCATCCGCAGCCGGATTTATCTTCTTTGACCACAACTTAGGTCAGCCGTTCATCCGCTGGCCAAAAGGTTGTCCCCTGTTCGGCCATGCGTAATAAAGTGTCACAGGGTGTAAAACGTGGGCCGTACTGGGCGGCCAGGCGCTGCAGGATCGCGGCAACTTCACCCGCGCCGATAGTATCCATATACCGGAACGGGCCGCCAAGAAATGGCGGAAAGCCTATACCAAAGACGGCGCCGATATCGCCATCGCGCGCGCTACGGATAATCTGCTCATCAAAGCAGCGCGCCGCCTCGTTAAGCATCATCATCACACAGCGTTCCGCCACCTGCTGCGCGGAGAGCCGCGACTGGGGGCGGTCGATGCCGAGCAGCGGATAGACTGCCGGGTCGGGCCGTTTTTTGCTTTTACGCCCTTTTGTCTCATAAAGATAGAAACCACGATTATTTTTTCTACCTTTGCGATCGTCCTTCAAAATCGCGTCAATGATGTTTGCAGGTGGGCTAAAACGTTCTCCAAACGCGCTCTCCAGCACGGGGATAATTTTGGTGCCGGTATCGATGCCAACCTCATCCAGTAGCTGGATTGGCCCTACCGGGAAACCGAATTTAACCAGGGCCTTATCAATCTCTTCAACCGGTTCGCCCTCCACCAGCAGGCGCATCGCTTCATTGATATAGGGCGCGAGGATGCGGTTCACATAGAAGCCCGCTTTATCCGCCACCACAATCGGCGTTTTCCCCTGACGTTTAGCCAGTTGCACCACGGTAGCGATAGCCTGCGGATCGGTTCCCTTATGCGGGATCACTTCAACCAGCGGCATTTTTTCCACTGGACTGAAGAAATGCAGGCCGATCACCCGCCCGGGGCGACGGGCCTGGGCGGCAATATCGCCTATCGGTAACGATGAGGTGTTCGACGCAAAGATGGTCTGCGGCCCGCAATATTGCTCCACTTCGCTGACCATCCGCTGCTTCAGGGCCAGGTCCTCAAATACCGCCTCGATCACCACGTCGCGATGAGCAAAGCCCTGATAGTCGGTGGCGCCGGAGATCATCGCCATCTGGCGATCGCGCTCACTGGGGCGCAGACGACGCTGGCGGACCTGTTTATTCAGCAGCTCCCAGCTGTACTTTAAGGCATGGTTAATCCCACGCGGCTGGATATCTTTAATGCGCACCGGCAGCCCGCCCTTACAGGCGGTCACATAGGCGATCCCCCCGCCCATCAGGCCGCCGCCCAGCACCGCAATGCTCGTCAGCGGTCCGGGCTCTGCTTCGGCGCCACGGTCTTTTTTCAGATCGGTACTGGCAAAGAAGATCGAACGCAGCGCTTGCGACTGCGGGGTCATCGCCAGTTCGCCAAACGCGCGAGCTTCTTCGGCGTAACCGCTGCTGCAACCGTGGGCCAGGCCATTCTCGACAACCTGCAGAATTCGCTTCACCGCCGGATAGTTCCCCTGGGTCTTGCGCTGCGTTTGTTTGCCGACGAAATGGAATAACAGATGGCGGCCCAAAGGCCCCGCCAGCACGCGTTCGCGTACGGGCATATCCCGACTGGCCGGTCGCCCCTTCAGCGCCAGCTCCACCGCCGCCTGCAATAAAATCGCCTGCGGAACCACCTCGTCTACCAGACCGGCCTTCAGCGCCTGGCGCGCACGCAGCTGCCTGCCGGTAAGCATCATATCCAGCGCTGTACTGACGCCAATCAGCCGCGGTAAACGCTGCGTTCCCCCGGAGCCCGGCAGCAGGCCAAGCTGCACTTCCGGCAAACCGAGTCGGGTTTTTTCGTCATCGCTACAGATCCGGCCATGACAGGCCAGCGCCAGTTCCAGACCGCCGCCGAGGCAGGCGCCGTGGATGGCGGCAATCACCGGGATCGACAAGCCATGGATCTCAGCCATAATCTGCTGTCCCTGGCGCGCCAGCGCTTCCGCTTCCTGCGCGCTGCGGCAGCGGGCAATCATGTTAATGTCTGCGCCGGCGATAAAGTTATCCGCTTTGGCGGAGATAAACACCACGCCGCGCACCGACTTATCATCACGAACCTGTCGTATCAGCCCCCGCACCTGATTGCCGAACTCAGCTTTCAGGGTATTCATTTTCTCACCCGGGGCATCGATGGTGATCACCGCGATCTTGTCCGCACGGACCTCAAGCTTAAAAGCGGAAACAGCATCCATTATTCAGCCTCCACGATCATCGCCGCACCCAGACCACCTGCCGCGCAGGCCGTCACCAGACCAAATCCCCCGCCCCGTCGCCGCAACTCATGCAGCGTCTGGGTGATCATCCGCGCGCCGGTGGCAGCAAAAGGATGGCCATAAGCAATAGATCCGCCGAGGACGTTAAACTTGCTCTCATCCACCTCACCGGTGGCCTGCGAGCGTCCCAGCACTTCACGAGCAAAGCGCTCGCTTGCCAGACACTGGAGATTGGCCAACGTCTGCGCAGCAAAAGCTTCGTGCATATCAATAAGCGTCAGATCCGCCAGCGTCAGACCTGCCCGCTCCAGCGCCAGCGGCGTGGACCATGCGGGCCCCAGCAGCATATCCTGCCAGACGTCGATGGCGGTAAAGGCATAGCTGCGCAGGTAACCCAGCGGCGTCAGACCCAGCTCTTTGGCCCTGGATTCGGTCATCAGGATCACCGCCGCCGCGCCGTCCGTCAGCGGCGTGCTGTTGGCTGCGGTGACGGTGCCATGTTTGCGGTCAAAGGCAGGGCGTAACTTTTGGTAATCTGCGAGGGTTGAATTTTTACGAATATTGTTGTCCTGCTCCAACGGCTCGCGGAAGGGGGGCGCGTAGGCCGTCATCACCTCAGCTGACAACTTTCCCTCTTCCCAGGCTTTGGCCGCCAGCTGGTGCGAACGATGCGCCAGCGCATCCTGTTGTTCCCGGGTGATGCCCCAACTTTTCGCCATCTGTTCCGCGGTATCGCCCATCCGCAAACCGGTTGAATATTCCGCCACCGCCGGGGGGACCGGCAGCAGGTCGCGCGGCCGCAGACGGGAAAATAGCTTCAGCTTTTGGCTCAGCGTGCGGGCTTTATTGGCATCCACCAGCGTGCGGGCCAGTGTTTTACTGACCCCAATGGGCAATACAGAAGAGGAGTCGGCGCCGCCGGCGATACCGGCGCGGATGGTGCCGGCCATCAGGCTTTCAGCAACATTCGCCACGGCCTGGAAGCTGGTGGCGCAGGCGCGACTGACGCTATAGGCATCGGTGTGCACGCTCATTCCAGTGCCGAGCACGATTTCCCGGGCGATATTCGGCGCCTCCGGCATCTGCACCACCTGGCCAAAAACCAGTTGCTCAATGACGTCCGCGGGAATGTCACTCCGGGCAAGCATTTCGCCAACCACCATTTTCCCTAAATCAACGGCCGGAACGCCATGAAAAACCGTCGCCTGGCGCGCAAATGGCGTGCGTAAACCCCTGACAATGGCAATGCGATCGCCCTGACGGGTGATAAGCGGTAATGCCTGACTCATAACGCTCCCCTGTTAAGCAAAACAACCAAGTGGTCTGACCTGATAACAGTCTTAACTAATTTTTTACATTAAGCCAATCGGGGAAGCGAAAAATTGCGAGCCAAAACACATTGAACAGAAAGGTAACGCCCCTTCTACGGGGCGTTAAACGGAGGGATTAACGTAATCCTAACTGGAAGATCAGCGATTCGGCTTCGCAGCTAAAAATAAAATCGATATCCAGCTGTACGCCGCCGTCAACATCGGTGAAGGTCGGGTTGATTTTGCACGGTTCAGATTGCACATTACGCGCTTTCTCGCTCAGCGCAGCGAGCGTTTGCTCCGCTTCAGCGCGGTTGGCGAACACGCGGCTGTATGAGGCGGTGCAGTCGGTGTTGTCCACAATGGTGCCAACATCCATACAGCAGCATACCGGGGTTTCATCAGCGCTACATTTACTCATCGTAGATTTCCTCTGTATAGGCACCTTCGGTGCCAGACAAATAATGTGCCTATTTTACGCCCTGCCCCCGGTGAGCCTCCAGCCGAGAATCGCCATCACCGCGTTAAGTGACAGAAATCACACTTAAAAATGATCTAAAACAAAAATCAGCTTTTCTGCCTCTTACTCCCCCCGACAATTTTGCCAGCTGGATCGCGTTTCTGTTATCACAATTGAAAAACTTCATAAACAAACTTGCAACAACTCATCTGGTCAGACCTATACTCAGCGCACTGGTCTGATTTCTCTGTTGTACCACAGACCCTACACTTCCGCGCTTCTGTTACGGCATGTAACATAGTTTAAAAAAAAATAACTCAATGAGGTTATGGGCATGAGCCAGAAAACCCGCTTTACCCAATCTGCCCTTGCAGTGGCTGTAGCACTTGTTTCCACCCAGGCCTGGTCAGCAGGCTTCCAGCTCAACGAATTCTCTTCATCAGGGCTGGGTCGGGCCTATTCCGGTGAAGGGGCTATCGCAGACGATGCAGGCAATGCCAGTCGTAACCCGGCATTAATTATGATGTTTGACCGTCCAACTATGTCGGCGGGCGCCGTTTTTGTTGACCCGGGTGTCAATGTCTCCGGCACCTCTCCCACCGGCAAGAGCCTGAATGCGGACAATATCGCCCCGACGGCGTGGGTTCCCAACTTCCACTTTGTCGCGCCGATTAACGATCAATTCGGTTGGGGGGCATCCATTACCTCTAACTACGGCCTGGCAACGGAATACAACGATGACTATGCGGCTGGCAGCATGGGCGGTAAAACCGACCTGACCACCGCGAACTTCAACCTGAGCGGCGCCTACCGTCTCGACAGCAACTGGAGCTTTGGCTTAGGTTTTGACGCGGTCTACGCCAAGGCGAAGATCGAGCGCTATGCGGGTGACCTGGGTCAGATTGTCGCTGGTTCTGGCGCACTGCCGCCGGCGCTGGCAGGCCAGGTGGCGAAGATCCCTGCCGACACGCAGATCGCCCATCTTAACGGCAACGCCTGGGGCTTTGGCTGGAATGCCGGTATCCTCTATGAGCTGGATAAGAACAACCGCTACGGTTTTACCTACCGTTCCGAGGTGAAGATCGACTTCGACGGTAACTACCGCAGCAGCCTGCCGGCGGCCTATAACCAAATCCTCGGCAACTTCGGTCTGCCAGCGGGCACTAACGGCCAGACCACTGGCGGTTCACTGACCCTTAACCTGCCGGAAATGTGGGAGCTGTCGGGCTATAACCGCGTGGCACCGCAGTGGGCGGTCCACTATAGCCTGACCTACACCAGCTGGAGTCAGTTCCAGGAGCTGAAAGCCACCGGCAGCAACGGCCAGACGCTGTTCTATAAAGAGGAAGGCTTTAAAGACGCCTACCGTCTTGCGCTGGGGACCACGTATTATTACGACGATAACTGGACCTTCCGCACCGGTATCGCTTTCGATGACAGCCCGGTGCCGGCCAACAACCGCTCCATCTCCATTCCTGACCAGGATCGCCTGTGGCTGAGCGCGGGTACCACTTACGCGTTCAACAAGGATGCGTCGGTTGACGTCGGTCTTTCCTATATGCACGGCCAGCACGTTGAAATTAAGGAAGGACCGTATACCTTCCGTTCCGAAGGGACCGCCTGGCTGTACGGCGCCAACTTCAACTACCGCTTCTGATAAGCCGCACGCAACAAAAAAGGGTGAACAACATGTTCACCCTTTTTTTATCATTCGCAGATTACTGTGAATCAATATCCTTCAGCTCATCCTGAATAGCCTGGGCATTCGGGTTGTCCGCCGGGGTCAGCTTACCGCCGTTGGCGATAAAGTCATGGCGCTGGAAATAAGCTTCACGCACCAAAATGTAAGGATCGGAAGACTGACGGAGCAGGCCGTCGGAATCCAGCAGTTGAGCACGCGTTTCAATCCCTTCGACAGCCCATTTACCAATCGACATCGGCCAGGTCAACCAGGAGAGTACCGGGTAGAGGCCATCGGCCATATCACCGCCTTCATCGCGCAGCGTAAAGCTACCGTAGAATGGCAGTTGCACATACGGACCATAGCCGACGCCATAATGGCCGAGCGTGCTGCCGAAACGATGCGGTTCAACGCGCTGCAGCTGCGGATTCGCCATGCCCGCGACATCGATCAGACCGCCCATCCCGAGGATGGTGTTCAGGAAGAAACGGGTAAAGTGCACCATACCTTTATAGGGGTCGCCCTGCAGGAAGGAGTTCACCATTACCGCCGGCTCTTCAAGGTTGCTGGTGAAGTTGCTCAAACCATTGCGCGCCGGCTGCGGGACGTAGTCACGCCATGCCACCGCCACCGGGCGAAGCACGTAAGGATCAACCACGTTAAAGTTGAAATTGAACATCGTGCGGTTAAACCCTTCTAACGGGTCTGAACGCCCCTGCGGCTGATCGCCAGAGCTGGAACTGGCACATCCCACCAGCAATGTGGCGCCAAGCGCAAGCGCCGACAGGCGATAATTCATAGGTGTCTCCCTGGTTTTTATGGCTATCGCGAGTTGCCATCCATGACGGAAAGACAACGTTTCCGCCCGTATAGATGTGAGCGATTGTAACAGCACGTTGAACGATGTCTATATCACCCAAGTTGTTGATTTGATCATAGCCTGGGAATAACGAGATCGCGGGGCTCCTATTCTACCGGAGCAACAAAAATCTGACGTTACCATTTTTGCGATTTCAGAGTATGCCCAGCCAGACGGCAGGGAAAGCCGCTACGCTATATCTATATAGATTGATAGCGAGGGCCACGAAATGGATGAACTAGACAATAACAAATTAAAACCAGCGGATGACGAGCGAGAAGTCGAAAGTGAAGAAAAACAGCGCGGCGAGGAAATAGAAGTGGATGAAGATCGCCTGCCCTCGCGGGCGATGGCCATCCATGAACATATTCGCCAGGAAGGGGAAAAAGAGATGGAACGCGATGCGCTGGCCCTGTTGTGGTCAGCCATTGCGGCCGGTCTGTCGATGGGCGCCTCCCTGCTGGCAAAAGGGATTTTTCACGTCAAACTGGAGGGGATCCCGGGCGGGTTTTTACTGGAAAATCTCGGGTATACCTTCGGCTTTATTATCGTGATCATGGCCCGCCAGCAGCTGTTCACGGAAAATACAGTTACCGCCGTTCTGCCGGTGATGCACAATCCCACCCCAGGTAACATCGGTTTGCTGATGCGGTTGTGGTCGGTGGTGCTGGCTGGCAACCTCATCGGTACCGCAGTGGCCGCATGGGCCTTCAATTTTATGCCCGTCTTTGATGAACCAACTCGTCAGGCCTTTGTCAGCATCGCCGAAGATGTAATGAAAAACAGCCCGACGGAGATGTTCGCTAATGCGATTATTTCCGGATGGCTGGTCGCCACCATGGTCTGGATGTTTCCTGTCGCCGGTGCGGCCAAGATCGTGGTGATTATTCTCATGACCTGGCTTATCGCCCTGGCGGATACGACTCATATCGTGGTGGGATCGGTCGAGATCCTTTATCTGGTGTTTAACGGAAGCCTGCCCTGGAGCGACTTTATCTGGCCGTTCGCCCTGCCGACGCTGGCGGGAAATATCTGCGGCGGGACCTTCATCTTCGCGCTGCTGAGCCATGCGCAGATCCGTAACGATATGAGCAGCAAGCGAAAAGCGGAAGCCCGCGCCCAGGCTGCGGAGAAAGCCAAAAACGCCGACCGGGCATAAAAAAAGCGCCCTGAGTGGCGAGGGTTTAAGCAGTCAGACGGTATGGCTCTTACTCAGGCGGGCAAAAAACGCTATACTCGCACCGCCTTGTCCCCTTAGTTAAATGGATATAACGAGCCCCTCCTAAGGGCTAGTTGCAGGTTCGATTCCTGCAGGGGACACCATATAAACGTTGACCGCTATTTCCCACCATTACCTAAACGCCAGCCATGGCATATTCTTCTCGCCATCATAATTTGCCGAAATTATCCGCGAGTGGATTAGCCAGGACAGGAAGGGGCGCCCCAGTCAATCGCACAGACAATAAACCGACAAAAACGCGCATTCCGCGTACAATGCCCCTTGGCTTAAACAGTCATAAGCCACTACCCCAGTGCAACCTTCTCTGGACGATACAGGAGCCAGGCGTTGATATGAAACAGATCACCCTCAGCGATATGCAGCAGCAGAGCGAAGCGGCAGCCAGTGCACCGCGCTTGCGTGCCCATCGCAATTTTCATCCCGAACTAAGCGACCCGGTACAGCGCCTCGCCATTGCGATGGAACCCGGCACCTATATCCGTCCGCACCGGCACAGACATACCTTCGAACTTTTGCTGCCCCTGAAAGGCCGCTTTGTGGTACTGAATTTTGATGACAATGGCGTAGTCACCCGCCGGGTGGTGCTGGGTGAAACCTGCACGGCGCTGGAAATGGAAGCCGGTACCTGGCATACGGTGCTCTCGCTCGACCCGGGCGGGATGGTTTTTGAAGTTAAGCAAGGTGCTTATCAGCCGCTTGCCGAAGTTGACACCATGGCCTGGGCGCCTGCCGAAGGCCAACCGGGCACCGCAGAGATGATGGCATGGTATGCCATCGCGCAGCCAGGTGATCGTTTTCTGTCGACGCCACAATAACAACAGGTACACCAAACAGACGCGACTGGCGTCTGTTTGCCCCCCTGCCGACCACGAAGGTCGCCAATTGACTGTCCCTTTCTTCGAACTCCGCTCGTGCTCGCCTTCAACATTCCTGCAAAAAGATTCCTGCCAGAAAGAAATGCTTATATTGAGCAAACTATTTTTCTCTACGAATAAGAGATGATAAGATAACGGGATAAAGTAAATACGCGGCAGCAAAACAATAAAAACAGCCAATTTATCGACATATTATTCTCAATGTGAATGGGTTTTGTTAATCAGGTAAAGGAAGTCAGCGGGAAGAATAAATCCTTGTCATCGATGCTTTTTGCTCACCATGGCGATTTATTTTTTCATCGACGTACAATTCTTATGAATATTACAGAACGGAATATCTGGAAGCTAAATAATTTACCGCCAATGGAGTATTGCTCTCTGGCGCGGGCGCAAAAATTATTAAACTGCGAACTTGAAGACATTCTTCACTGGCATGATATTGGTGCGATCAATCTCTGTCTGAAGCTTAATCCGACGCGGGGAACATTAAAAATAGCCGTCCTTTCTCATCAGGAAAAAGACGTGACCACCGCGCTTAATCCGCTTGCCTCTGCCGAGGAAGTGGAGACTTTCTGGTCACCCCACTCCCATATCCGCAGCATTCTGCGGCTTGATGGCGATATTCCGATTGTGGAAACATTACGCGGAAATACGGTGACGCAGTTTAACGTAAAAGTGTCCGCATCTGGACTCTGGCACCCACACAGTCGGAATTTAATGGCGCTACTCGAGGCGCCTGATGATATTCTTTACGAAAACAGACTCAGCATGATGCTGCCCGACAAACCGTTTGTCTATTGTCATTTCATTCCGGATGAAGACGAATACTCTGCTATATCATTGAACCGCATCTATATCACCAGCCAGGCCATTGAGAAAATATACGCTCACAGTATTAGCGCCCGGCCTATGGACGTGACAAAAAATTCGCTGCTGGAACAAACCAGTTACATCCATCAGGAATTAACCGTCCTGCCGCAAAATGAGGTATTGCTGGAATTTATCCATTACCTTATTCAGTCCCATACCGTATTTAATGAGAAATTACAGAATATGGCCGAGCCAGACAAGACTCAGCTCTTTCATCACGTACTGGAAAGGCTCAAAGAAGAGGGCATGCTCCGGGAGAACACCCTGCCCGATGAGGCCGATATCCTCAGCGAAGCCGATCGTTAGTCCAGGCTCGTCGGCAAGTGACGCAGGTCCTCATACAGGGCCTGGCCGTTTTCCTGCTCAAGCGTTACCGCGATCTCCCGCGCCAGCGCAATGAATTCGCGCGCCGCAGCGCTCTGCCATGCGCCCTGGCGCTGCAGCAAACAGGCCGTGCGCTGCAGCAGCGCGGGCTTAAGCTCAATGGCCACGAGGTCATCATACTGTCCGGCGATCGCCGCTGGCAGCAGCGTCGCAAGCGGCGTGCCGCGAATAACCGTTAGTACGGCGCCGATCGAATTCGCCTCCATCCGCACGTCAGGTTCGAGCCGATGACGGCGACAATAGCGGTCGATTTGTTCCCGGGTGGCAAACTCGCTGCTCAGTAAAATCAGCGGCTGTGCGTCAAGAGCCTGCAGCTGCAGGTGGCTCTCCTGAGCCAGCGGATGCGCGCGGCTCACCACCAGCGCGAGGGTTTCCGTCAGCAGCGGCTGAACCACAATATCCCGCGAGAGGCTCTCGTCAAAGGCAATTCCCACATCCAGTTCATCCTCCAGGAGCATCGTTTCCATCCGCTCCTGGTTCATCTCCTGGATAAGCAATTTCACTCCGGGGTAGCGTCGATAGTACGCCTCCACCAGCGGCCCCAGCATGTAAGTGGTAAAGGTCGGCGTCATGGCGATGCGGAGTTTACCACGCTGCAGATCTTCTGTGTCATGCAGGGCGCGCCGCCCCTCCTCAAGATCGCGTAACGCGCGGCGGGCATACTCCAGCCAGATCTCTCCGGCATCGGTCAGGCGGGTATAACGACCAGAGCGGTCAAAGAGCTGAACCTCCAGCATCGCTTCCAGCTGGCGGATCTGCTGTGACAGCGCAGGCTGGGAGATATGGAGCGCCGCGGCGGCGCGGGTAAATCCACGATGTTCTGCCACGGCGATAAAGTAGGAAAGATGGCGTAGGAGCATCCGCTTACCTATAAGCAATTCAAATAGGGTTCATCATAAATAAGTCTTTTAACTTATGAAACAAGATACGTACTCTCTACCTACCATCCTCTGCGTTTTTCACCATCAACATCATCTTATGCAGGAGTGACTATGTCCGCTGACGATCGCTATCTCCAGCGCGCATTAGCGCTGGCAAAACAAAATATTGCTGACGGTGGCCGCCCCTTCGGCGCCGTTCTGGTGCGGCATGATGAGATTGTCGCCGAAGCCGTCAATACCTTTCATCTGAACGGTGACCCAACGGCGCATGCCGAACTGAATGCCGTTCGCGATCTTGCCGCCAGACTGGGAAGCGAGGTGCTGCGCGAATGCGTTATCTATGCCAGCGGGCAACCTTGTCCTATGTGCCTGAGCGCACTCTATTTAACCGGCGTGCGGGAAGTATTTTTCGCCAACAGTAATCAGGATGGCGAGCCCTTTCAGCTCTCAACCACCGCGATTTATCAGCAGCTGCAGCAGCCGCTGTCCCGGCAGACGCTGCCCATCCACCACTGCCCGCAGCCGGAGGGGCCGGCACTTTATCAGCGCTGGGCGGAACAGCAACCATGACGCCCATGCTGCGACAGAATCTGACGCTGTGTGTCCTGGTACTCATCGGGATAAACATGCGTCCGCTGCTCACCTCGATAGGTCCCTTGCTGCCGGATATCCGCGCCGCCAGCGGGATGAGCTATACCCTGGTCGCGCTCCTCACCGCCCTGCCGGTCATCGCGATGGGCGTGCTGGCGCTGGCCGGCGGCTGGGTCGATCGCACTGTTGGTCAAAACCGCAGCATTGCGCTGAGCCTGCTGATTATCGCGGCGGGTGCCCTGCTGCGGGAAAGCGCCCCACATAGCGGTTTGCTGCTCAGCAGCGCCCTTGCGGGGGGAATTGGCATCGGCATTATCCAGGCCGCCATCCCGGCGGTGATAAAGCGTCTGTTCGCCCGGCGTATGCCGCTGGTGATGGGACTATGGTCGGCGGCGCTGATGGGCGGCGGCGGGTTAGGCGCTGCGTTCACGCCATGGCTGGCGTCACGCAGTACGGTCTGGCACCAGGCGCTGGCCTGGTGGGCGCTCCCTGCCCTGCTGGCCCTACTCGGCTGGCTGGCAATTTGCCGGCAATTGCCTCGCGCACCGCATCAGACCAGCGCTTCCCCCCGGGTCGCGATTATTGGCCAGCGCCGCGCCTGGACGCTGGGACTCTATTTCGGACTGATCAATGCCGGTTACGCCAGTCTGATCGCCTGGCTGCCGCCCTACTATATCCAGCTTGGCGATAGCGCCCAGTACAGCGGCTCACTGCTGGCGCTGCTGACCGTCGGGCAAACCGCGGGGGCGCTGCTGCTCCCGGCGCTGGCTCGCCAGGATGACCGACGCCAGCTTCTGCTGTTCGCGCTGGCGCTACAGCTCATTGGCTTCTGCGGCTTCATCTGGCTGCCGCAGCACGTCCCAGCGCTGTGGGCCATCGCCTGTGGAGTGGGTCTGGGTGGCGCCTTTCCCCTGTGCCTGGTGCTGGCGCTGGATCACGCCGGACAACCGGCGGTAGCCGGCCGGCTGGTGGCGTTTATGCAGGGTATCGGATTTATCATCGCAGGCCTCTCCCCCTGGCTTTCCGGCCTGTTGCGCAGCCTGAGCGGGAACTACACGCTTGACTGGTCCTGGCATGCGCTCTGCGTCCTGCTACTCATGGCGCTCACACTGCGCTTTATCCCGGCTCACTACCCGGCCGAGTGGCGGCCGCGCGCCTCTGACCAGCATTAAATCGGCGGCGGCGCGTAGCAAAGAAATTGCGCGCGCCCTCGCTGGCCGTCCTCCATTTTGCCCATCGCCAAAATCCGTTTTAACAGCGTCGCTGGCGTGAAATTTATTACCGGGTGAAATTAATGTGTCGCCGAATCACGACACTCCTAAGTAACTAAAAATTAATAAAAAAATGCCCCTTGTTTCCCTCATTTTTTAGGCGTACATTAGCGCCATCTGGAGCACAAAGCGCACAGAATTGCGAGCTGCCGCAACGTGATTTTTCACCTGCGACAGCCCAGGAATAACAGAACAATTAATTCATTTGAACGTCGCACAAGCGCGTGGAGTGATGAATCGTGAAATACTTCTTTATGGGCCTCTCTTTTATGGTCATCGTTTGGGCCGGTACTTTTGCCCTGATGATCTAGACTGCAGCGGTGTCAAAAAAAACGGGAGCCCACTGGCTCCCGTTTTTGTTATGGCGTATTCGCCGAAGCGCTAGCTCGCGGCGGGCAGCAAGCCATCGGCGCGGAACATCGCCTTGATGCCACGGATCGCCTGGCGCGTACGGTCCCGGTTTTCGATCAGCGCGAAGCGGACGTGAGTATCGCCATAGTCGCCAAAGCCTATCCCCGGCGAGACGCAGACCTTCGCTTCATTAAGCAACTTTTTCGCAAACTCCAGCGAGCCCATGGCAGCGTAAGGTTCCGGTATTTTTGCCCAGACGTACATGGACGCTTTCGGACATTCCACCATCCAGCCGGCTTCGTGGAGCCCTTTCACCAGCACATCGCGACGGCGCTTATATTGTTCGGCAATTTCACGCACGCACTGCTGATCGCCCTCAAGGGCAGCGATCGCCGCCACCTGCAGCGGCGTAAACGTGCCATAGTCGTGATAGCTTTTGATGCGAGCGAGGGCATTCACCAGGGTCTTATTGCCGACCATAAAGCCAATGCGCCAGCCGGCCATGTTATAGCTTTTCGACAGGGTAAAGAACTCGACGGCGACATCACGCGCGCCGGGCACCTGCATAATGGAGGGCGCTTTCCAGCCGTCATACACGATATCGGCATAGGCCAGATCGTGGACGACCAGGATGTCATACTGCTTCGCCAGGGCGACGACCTTTTCAAAGAAGTCCAGCTCCACACACTGCGCCGTTGGATTCGAGGGAAAACCAAGGATCATCATCTTCGGCTTCGGGTAACTCTCGCGGATGGCGCGTTCCAGCTCGTTAAAGAAATCCACACCTTCCACCAGCGGCACCGAGCGCACCTGCGCCCCGGCAATCACCGCGCCATAGATATGAATCGGATAGCTGGGGTTTGGCACCAGCACCGTGTCGCCATGATCCAGGGTCGCCAGCATCAGG
This sequence comes from Klebsiella sp. X1-16S-Nf21, assembly GCF_002837615.1. Taxonomy (NCBI): domain Bacteria; kingdom Pseudomonadati; phylum Pseudomonadota; class Gammaproteobacteria; order Enterobacterales; family Enterobacteriaceae; genus Klebsiella; species Klebsiella sp. X1-16S-Nf21. The sequence goes on along the minus strand of NZ_PJDK01000027.1, from coordinate 17,758 downwards.
TGCGCCAGCCCCTCTTTCGAACCAATGGTGACGATCGCTTCCGATTCCGGATCGATGTCAACGTTATAGCGTTCTTCATACCAGCGTGAAATGGCGCGACGCAGGCGCGGGATCCCCCGCGAGGTAGAGTAACCATGGGTATCAGGCCGTTGGGCAACGGTGCAAAGTTTTTCCACGATATGCGGCGGCGTCGCGCCATCGGGATTGCCCATACTGAAATCAATAATATCCTCGCCGCGCCGACGCGCAGCCATTTTCAGTTCAGCAGTAATATTAAAAACGTACGGGGGGAGACGATCGATACGCGTAAAACGGCGTTCAGGACTGGATTCAGCCATAGGTTCCTCTGATTAACGTTAGCGCCCGGACCGTCCGAGCGACGCTGCCGCTGTTGCGGCTCGTTTAGAAAATAACCTGAAAAAAAACATGTTGTCGAGAGGGCCGGTAAAAAATATTCCCTGGCATATAAAACGGGTATCGACGGCGCTAAATACGGCAGTTCATCGCCGGAATATTCCAGAGTTGTATAAGAGTGGTAACACATTGATATCTTTCTTAACACAGAATTTTATCGTTAAAAGCCAGGGCTGCCGCTCTCGCGGTGGCCCCCCACCAATCCCCTTTAAAAAGTATGCCTTTTCCTCATTATATTTCTGCGGCTGGTCTTCTGCCGTCAGGTTTTTTATCATGTTCTTTTCTGGCCACTGACGCGGCGCACCCATGCACGAAATTTTTACGATGATGCTGGCGGTCTATGATCGTGCGGCCCTGATGCTTATTTGCCTGTTTTTCCTCATTCGCCTGCGCCTGTTCCGCGAACTGTTGCATAAGTCGGCCCATACGCCGAAAGAGCTGCTGGCCGTGACCGCCATTTTCTCGCTGTTCGCCCTGTTCAGCACCTGGTCCGGCGTCCCGGTGGAAGGCTCGCTGGTAAACGTACGCATTATCGCCGTCATGTCCGGCGGGATCCTGTTTGGTCCGTGGGTAGGGGCAATTGTCGGGGTGATTGCCGGCGTACACCGCTACCTGATTGATATCGATGGCGTCACCGCCGTGCCCTGCTTTATCACCAGCATTGTCGCAGGCCTGCTGTCAGGATTGATTAACCGTAAAGTGGCCCGCGATCAACGGTGGAAAATCGGCATTCTGGCCGGCATGGTGTGTGAGACCCTGACCATGATCCTGGTGGTGGTCTGGGCGCCTTCCCTGAGCCTCGGCCTGGATATCGTCTCTAAAATTGGTATCCCGATGATCCTCGGCAGCGTCTGCATCGGTTTTATCGTGCTGCTGGTACAGAGCGTGGAAGGGGAAAAGGAGGCCAGCGCGGCGCGGCAGGCAAAACTGGCGCTCGATATCGCTAACAAAACCCTGCCGCTGTTTCGTCACGTTAACAGCGATTCTCTGCGCCAGGTATGCGAGATTATCCGCCGCGACATTACCGCTGACGCGGTGGCGATCACTAATACCGAACATGTACTGGCCTACGTGGGCGTGGGGGAGGCCAACTATCAACACCACGACGATGTCATCAGCCCTACCACCCGACAAGCGATTCGTTATGGAAAAATCATTATAAAAAACAATGATGAAGCCCACCGCACGCCGGAGATCCACTCCTTGATGGTGATCCCGCTGTGGGAAAAAGGGGTGGTGACCGGCACGCTAAAAATCTATTACTGCCACGCCCATCGCATCACTTCGACGCTGCAGGAGATGGCGATTGGCCTGTCGCAAATAATCTCCACCCAGCTGGAAGTCTCCCGCGCCGAACAGCTGCGCGAGATGGCCAACAAAGCGGAGCTGCGCGCCCTGCAAAGCAAAATTAACCCGCATTTTTTATTCAATGCCCTGAACGCGATCTCCTCCTCGATTCGCCTTAATCCGGACACCGCGCGCCAGCTCATTTTTAATCTGTCACGCTACCTGCGCTATAACATCGAATTAAAAGACGATGAGCAGATTGATATCAAACGAGAGCTGTATCAGATCAAAGATTATATCGCCATTGAACAGGCGCGATTCGGCGACAAGCTGACGGTCATCTATGATATTGACGACGACGTCAGCTGCGTGATCCCGAGCCTGCTTATCCAGCCGCTGGTGGAGAATGCCATCGTCCATGGTATCCAGCCCTGTAAAGGCAAGGGGGTGGTGACGATCGGCATTAACGAGTGCGGCAATCGGGTTCGCATCAGCGTTCGCGACACCGGCAACGGCATCGATCCCGCCGTGGTCGCTCGCGTGGAAGCCGACGAAATGCCGGGAAATAAAATCGGCCTGCTTAACGTTCATCACCGGGTGAAGCTCCTCTACGGCGAGGGGTTGCATATCCGCACCCTGACGCCAGGAACAGAAATCGCCTTTTATGTCCCCAATCAACACACGCCGCAGGCGCTGACGGAGTCTCTGTTGTCATGAGCGGAGAAAAGATGAAAGTTATTATTGTGGAAGATGAGTTTCTGGCTCAGCAGGAGCTCTCCTGGCTTATCAACACCCACAGCCAGATGGAGATCGTCGGCAGCTTTGACGATGGCCTGGACGTGCTGAAGTTTCTCCAGCACAACAAGGTCGATGCCATTTTTCTCGATATCAATATTCCGTCGCTGGACGGGGTTTTGCTGGCGCAAAACATCAGCCAGTTTGCCCATAAGCCTTTTATCGTTTTTATCACCGCGTGGAAAGAGCACGCCGTGGAAGCCTTTGAGCTGGAGGCGTTTGACTACATCCTGAAGCCCTACCAGGAGTCACGCATCATCAATATGCTACAAAAGCTAACCGCCGCCTGGCAGCAGCAAAATAACGTCGCTGCGGGAGCGACCAGCGCGGCGCCACGAGAAAACGACACCATCAATCTGATAAAAGATGAACGAATAATCGTCACCAGCATTCATGATATTTATTATGCCGAGGCGCATGAAAAGATGACGTTCGTCTATACCCGCCGGGAGTCATTCGTCATGCCGATGAACATCACCGAATTCTGCAGCAAACTGCCCACCGCACATTTCTTTCGCTGCCACCGCTCGTACTGCGTGAATCTCAGCAAGATCCGCGAAATTGAGCCGTGGTTTAACAATACCTATGTGCTGCGCCTGCGCGACCTTGAATTTCAGGTGCCGGTGAGCCGCAGTAAAGTGAAAGAGTTTCGCCAGCTGATGAATCTGTAGAGGCGGGAAGTCCCGCCATCCGGGCTACGACGGTAGCCCGGGAGGGATGCGCTTATAACACCTGGCCCAGCGTCTGACGCAGATGCGCGCCAGAGCCCAGCAGGCCCGGGTTTTCATGCACGATCAGGTAAACCGGAATATCCTGAACATAAGCTTTGAAACGGCCTTTGTCTTCAAAACCGCCGCGGAAGCCGGAGGCTTTAAAGAACTCCAGGAAGCGCGGCACGATGCCCCCGGCGATATACACGCCGCCAAAGGTCCCGAGAGTCAGCGCCAGGTTTCCGCCGAAGCGGCCCATAATGACGCAAAACAGCGACAGCGCCCGGCGACAGTCGGTACAACTGTCCGCCAGCGCTCGCTCGGTGACCTCGCGCGGCTGCAGGTTTTCCGGCAGGCGGCCATCAGATTTCACAATCGCGCGGTACAAATTGACCAGTCCGGGACCCGAGAGCACGCGTTCTGCGGAAACATGCCCCAGCTCGGCGCGCAGCTCTTCCAGAATAATCCCCTCTTCTTCGCTGTTCGGCGCAAAATCGACATGACCGCCTTCGCCCGGCAGGCTGACCCAGCGCTTGTCAACGTGCACCAGATGCGCCACGCCAAGCCCGGTTCCGGCGCCATAAACGGCGATCGGTTTGCCCGCCACCGGAGCGCTGCCGCCAAACTGAATGAGGTGCTCGGCTTTCAGCATCGGGATGGCCATGGAAACGGCGGTAAAATCGTTAATTATCTCCAGATGGGCAAAGCCAAGGTTGCGCTTCATTTCAGCGATGGAGAAGGCCCAGGTATGGTTGGTCATCGCTACCCAGTCGCCGGTGATCGGGCAGGCAATGGCGATACAGCCTTCGTTGACGGTCACCTGGTGCTCCTCCAGATAGACGCGCACCACCGCCTCCAGACTGGGATAATCGAGCCCGGAATAGGTCTTAGCACGAGAGATCTCTCCGCTCGCCAGATCACATAGCGCCAGGCGGGCGTTGGTCCCCCCGACATCTCCTACTAAAGCAAATTTTGTCATTCCGTTACGGCTCCGCTAAAGTCAAAATAATTCTTTTGGCACACTGTAAATTCATGGCGGCTTAACAACAACGTCCAACGCGCAGACGCCCCTTGTTTAGCGACACAGGTCACATTTAGTTTGTAATCTATGCAAGGTAGTCTGTAAACGACGCCTCGGATATCAGACGCCGCCTTAACTTTATCGTTTCAGCACCATTTGCATCGACGGCCCCTACCGACGAAGGCAAAGTAGTGCTTCAGAACTTTGACAAGGACATTTTCATGCTCCATCCTCGCGCCAGAACAATGCTGATCCTGTCGGTGCCGGCCATCCTGATAGGTATCGCCTGCAGTCTGATCCTGATCGGCGCGATGAAGGTTGCCGCGCTGCTACAGCGCGTGCTGTGGAGCAATCTGCCCACCCAGTTGGGGATCAGCGCTGACAGCCCGCTATGGATTATCGCCATGCTCACAGCGACAGGGATCGCCGTGGGCCTGGTCGTCCGCTACAGCCCGGGACACGCCGGGCCGGATCCGGCGACCGAATCGCTCATTGGCGCCCCCATTGCCACCGGCGCGCTGCCCGGGCTGCTGGCCGCGCTGATCCTCGGCCTTGCCGGCGGCGTCAGTCTCGGCCCGGAGCATCCGATTATGGTGGTGAATATTGCGCTGGCCGTCGCCGTCGGTTCACGGCTGTTTCCGCGCGTCAGCTCGCTGGACTGGACCATCCTCGCGGCCTCAGGCACCATCGGCGCCCTCTTCGGCACCCCGGTGGCCGCCGCGCTGATTTTTTCGCAAACCCTCAACAGCAGCAACGAGTCGCCGCTGTGGGATCGTCTTTTTGCGCCGCTGCTTGCCGCCGCCGCGGGCGCGCTGACGACCGGGCTGTTTTTCCACCCACATTTCACGCTGCCGATCCCCCATTATGGCCAGATGCACTTCGTCGATATCATCAGCGGCATGATCGTCGCTCTGATTGCTATCGCCGTCGGCATGGTGGCCGTCTGGTGTCTGCCGCGCCTGCACTCCATGATGCATCGCCTGAGACATCCCATCCTGACGCTGGGCATCGGCGGGCTGCTGCTGGGGATCCTGGGGACTATTGGCGGGCCCTTAACGCTGTTTAAGGGGCTGGATGAGATGCAGCAGCTGGCTTTCAGCCAGACGCTAACCGCCGCGGATTTTCTGCTCATCGCGCTGGTCAAACTGGCTGCCCTGGTGCTCGCCTCCGCCAGCGGTTTCCGCGGTGGGCGGATTTTCCCGGCGGTCTTCGTCGGGGTGGCGCTGGGGCTGATGCTGCATGCCCACGTGGATGCCGTGCCAGCGGCGATCACCGTCTCCTGCGCGATCCTCGGCATGGTGCTGGTCGTCACCCGCGACGGCTGGCTGAGCCTGTTTATGGCCGCCGTGGTGGTCCCGGATACGACGCTGCTACCGCTGCTGTGCATTGTGATGCTCCCGGCCTGGCTGCTGCTGGCCGGGAGGCCGTTGATGATTGCCAAACGACATACCGACTAAACGCGGCTGTTTCGTTCCTCCAGCGCCTGCGTCACCGCACGCAGGAAATCGGGGATATCCATTTTCGGTAGCATCACTTCGACCAGGGTAAGGGTATCGGAGGTGATGCTTTCCGCCATCGCTTCCCGTAGCTCAGCCGTGTGCGTGACCCGCCAGCAGCGAGAAACAACGTCCGGGGCGAAGGCTTCCGGCAGCCGCTGCCAGTCCCACAGGGCGATGTCATTGTAGCGCTGCTCAGGGCCATGAATCGCCCGCTCCACGGTATACCCTTCGTTATTCAGCAACAGAATAAGCGGTTTTTGCTTATCGCGAAGCATAGAGCCCATCTCCTGAATCGTCAGTTGGGCGGCGCCATCGCCGACAATCAGCACCACCCGCCGCTCTTCCGCCGCGGTTTGCGCGCCATAGGCGGCCGGGAGGGTAAAACCAATCGACCCCCACAGCGGCTGAACGATCAGCGATGCCTCAGAGGGAAGCTTAAGCGCCGCGATGCCAAACGCCGCCGTCCCCTGATCGGCGAGGATAATATCGCCGGGGCGCAGCGCATCCTGCACAGTCGACCAGAAATTCTTCTGGGTTAACTCGCCTTCGGCCTCCTCTTCCACTTCCGGCGCCACGACCTGAGGCGCCGCCCACTCCGCCGCCAGCGGGGCGGAAAGCGTCATTAATGCAGCCAGGGCTTGATCCATCGGCACGCCGCTGAACCAGTGGTCGCCCACCCTGACGGCGAAGGGCTGGATCTCAATGGTCTTCTCCCGCGCCAGATGCTGGGTGAATCCCGCGGTGATAGTGTCGGTGAAGCGCGTACCAATGCAGATGATGGTGTCGGCGTTTTCAATCGCCTCCCGGGTCTGCGGGGCGCTGGCGATCCCGCTATAGGTCCCGACAAACCCGCTCAGCTGCTCATCGAACAACCCCTTGCCCATTAGCATGGTGGCATGGGCGATGGGGGTTTTCGCCACCCACTCCCGGAGCGTGTTCTGCAGGCCATAGCGTTGCGCCAGGAAATCCGCCAGCAGAGAAATGCGTCGGCTGCCCCGCAGCAGGCGGCTGGCATGTTCTCGGAACCCGGCGAGCTGGTTTTCATCCGCCGGAGCGGGCTCCACCAGTAAGCGCTGGGCTGGGGCAATCGCTGCCGCTCTGGCGACATCGGCCGGCAGCATCAGATAGCCGGGCCGATGATGCGTCAGCATATCGCGCAGGACACGGTCGATCTCATAGCAGGCGTTGCCGGCGGTCAGCAGCGCCTGGCTGCAGGTGATCTGCTCGCTCATGCGGGCGAAATGGCGAAAATCGCCATCGCCGAGGGTATGGTGCAGCAGTTCGCCACGCTGCTGAGCGCCGGTAGAGGGCGCGCCGACGATATGCAATACCGGAATATGTTCCGCATAGCTACCCGCAATGCCGTTCAGCGCGCTCAGTTCGCCGACGCCGTAGGTGGTCAGCAGCGCACCGGCCCCTTTGATGCGCGCATATCCGTCAGCGGCATAGGCCGCATTCAGCTCGTTGGCGCAGCCGACCCACCCCAGGGCGCTGTGCGCGATGACGCGATCGAGAAACTGTAAGTTGTAATCTCCTGGTACGCCGAACAAGCGGTCAATACCGCAGTCAACGAGGCGATCCAGCAGATAATCCCCAATAGTGTAGGTCGGTTGCATGTCCATTATCCTCATTTTGGTGCAGGTGTAATTTGAGTATTGAATAAGCGATCCGCCTGTCCAGAAGGGGGACGATAAAGCCGGTGTAAAGCAATAGTTACGCCCAAAAAGCGGTGTACTCCACGCAAAACATTGATTAGTGTAAACGCATACACACCCTGTTTTATCTGCGGAGGAAGAATGGTTTACCAGGCAAGCACCACGCGATATCAAACGATGGAGTATCGTCGCTGCGGGCGCAGCGGCCTTCAGCTCCCGGCGATTTCTCTCGGCCTGTGGCACAACTTTGGCGACGAAACGCGCGTGGAGATCAGCCGGCAGATGCTCCTGCACGCGTTTGACCTTGGCATAACTCATTTCGACCTGGCCAACAACTATGGGCCGCCGCCGGGTTCAGCAGAGAGCAATTTTGGCCGCATTCTGAAAGAGGCGCTCCAGCCCTATCGCGATGAGTTGATCATCTCCACCAAAGCGGGCTACACCATGTGGGACGGCCCGTACGGCGACTGGGGTTCACGCAAATATCTGGTAGCCAGTCTTAACCAGAGCCTGCAGCGCATGGGGCTGGAGTATGTCGATATTTTTTATCATCACCGCCCGGACCCGCAGACCCCACTGACGGAAACAATGCGTGCGCTCGATCATCTTGTCCGTCAGGGTAAAGCGCTGTACGTCGGGATCTCCAACTATCCGCTGGCCCAGGCGCAGGAGGCGGTGAAGATCCTTAACGACCTCGGTACGCCCTGCGTCATTCACCAGCCCCGCTATTCGATGTTCGAACGCAGTGCGGAAGAGGGGCTGCTGGATTTTCTGCAGACGGAAGGGGTGGGAAGTATAGCGTTTTCACCGCTGGCGGGCGGACAGCTTACCGATCGCTATCTGAACGGTATCCCGGCCGACTCTCGCGCCGCCAGCAGCAGTCGTTTTCTGCAGCCGGAGCAACTGACCGCCGCGCGATTAGAAAAAATTCGTCAGCTAAATACGATAGCGGAAGAGCGCGGGCAGAAGCTGTCGCAGATGGCGCTGGCCTGGGTTCTGCGCGAGGAGAAAGTGACCTCCGTGCTGATCGGCGCCAGCAAAACCGCGCAGCTGGATGATGCCGTCGGCATGCTGCAGAATCGCCATTTCAGCACCGAAGAGTGCGCGGCCATCGACGCCATCCTTGCGCTGTAAAGCAAATGTTACTTTAGCAAAAAGTGCTCTTTTCTGCGCTTTCGGAGTTCGTCCGATGCGGCGGGTCTTTACCGGCCCGTAATATCAGGTTAACAGGCCGCTTACGGCCCCGATCGTGAAGGAGAAGAGTATGTTCAGGTCACTGATTCTGGCAGCAGTACTGCTGGCCGCAGCGCCACTAGTCGCTAACGCTGGTGAAATCACCCTGCTGCCATCGGTAAAATTACAAATAGGCGATCGTGACAATTACGGTAACTACTGGGACGGTGGCGGCTGGCGCGACCGTGATTACTGGCGTCGTCACTATGAATGGCGTGATAACCGTTGGCATCGACATGACAACGGCTGGCACCGCGGCTGGGACAAGGGTAAAAATAAAGCCTGGGAGCGCGGCTATCGTGCTGGCTGGAGCGACCGCGACGACCACCGCGGCGGCTGGGGACGAGGCCCGGGCGGACGTGGCCATGGCCATGGTCATCACTAACAGACGAAAAGGGGAGCCCATTGGCTCCCCTTTGCTTTAACCAGCGCGGGTCAAGAACTACGCCACGCCGAGCAGCGATCCCACAATTAACCAGCCGTTCAGACTCACCACAATGACGACAATCACCCAGCCAGTGACTCTCACCCAGCGGGTATTCACCAGGTCGCCCATCAGTTGCGCATTGCTGGTAAATATCAGCAGCGGCACCAGAGCAAGCGCAATACCAAAGCTCAGCAGCACCTGACTCATCACCAGGATACGCGTAGGATCCAGCCCCAGCAGGATCACCACAAACGACGGCAGCATGGTGACCGCCCGGCGAAACCACAGCGGAATATGAAAGCGGATAAACCCCTGCATGACGACCTGCCCTGCCAGGGTACCCACTACCGTCGATGATAAACCTGCAGCGACCAGGCTCAGACCAAAGATGGTCGCCGCCGCGTGGCTCAGCAGTGGCTCCAGCGTTCTGTAAGCCTGATCGAGATCGGCGACGCCGGTATGGCCGTTGAAATGGAATGCCGCCGCGGCGGTCGCCATCATCGCCAGGTTGACAAACCCGGCAATGGTCATGGCGATCGCCACATCCCAGCGGGTCGCGTTATAGCGCTCTTTCCGCGTACCGCCGTGCAGATGCTGGGTAAGCGAGGAATGTAAGTAGATAACGTGCGGCATAATGGTCGCCCCCAGTACCCCGGCGGCTAAGAATACCGCCTCGCCGTTGGGCAGCGTAGGGATCACCAGCCCTTTTGTCAGGGGGGCCAGCGCGGGCTGAGAAAAGATCAACTCCACGACATAGGCCACAGCGACAAACAACAGCAGCCCGCCGATCACCTTCTCCAGCGGCTTTTGCCCGCGCCGCTGCAGCATCAGGATCAGGAAGGTCGCCACCCCGGTCAGCACCGCCCCCTGCAGAAGCGACACGCCCAGTACCAGCTTAAAGCCAATCGCAGCGCCGATAAATTCAGCCAGGTCGGTGGCCATCGCAATGATTTCCGCCTGCACCCAATAGAACCACACCACCGGGCGCGGGTAATGGTCACGGATCTGCTCGGCCAGATTTTTGCCGGTGGCAATGCCCAGTTTGGCAGAGAGCACCTGGATCAGCATCGCCATCAGGTTGGCCCATACCACGACCCACAGCAGCTGATAGCCAAAGCTGGCGCCAGCCTGAATGTTAGTGGCGAAATTACCGGGATCGATATAGCCAATGGCAGCGACGAAAGCGGGCCCCATGAGGGCGAGCTTCACCTTGCGCGCGGCGCGACTACTGCTATTCTCAACGCGACTGCTAGTCATCTTCTGCCTCTGGAAATATAGCCTTTGCTATGTTTCATGCTATCAAAATGCGAATGATTATCAAGTTCATTTAAAATGGAGATAATGATTGCTGTGATAGGCGGGAACAATAGCTGGCCGGAAATGAAAAACGGGCGTTAGAACACGAGAGCGTGCCCAGTACTAAGAGTAGTACAAGAATGCAACTTTTAAAACCTTTACGTAACATAACAAAAGTGGATGTTTGATCACTATTTTTGCCATTGGTCACAGTTCCTTGCAATAGTGTGCAATTGATCTCGTTTTCTTTAAAGCCGTTGCATAGAATGTGCACGGAAATTTAACCTGCCTCATATTTGGAGCAACTATGGACCGCGTCTTGCATTTTGTCCTCGCGATCGTTGTGGTGGCTATACTGGCCCTGTTGGTCAGTCACGACCGTAAAAAGATCCGTATTCGTTATGTTGTTCAACTGCTTGTCATCGAAGTCCTGCTGGCCTGGTTCTTCCTGAACTCCGATATTGGTCTGGGTTTTGTGAAAGGCTTCTCTGAGATGTTTGAAAAGCTTCTCGGGTTTGCCAACGAAGGGACAAACTTCGTGTTCGGCAGCATGAACGATAAAGGTCTGGCCTTCTTCTTCCTTAAGGTTCTGTGCCCTATCGTCTTCATTTCCGCGTTGATCGGTATTTTGCAGCATATTCGTATCCTGCCGATTGTCATCCGCGCCATCGGTACCGTTCTGTCGAAAATCAACGGCATGGGCAAGCTGGAATCCTTCAACGCCGTGAGCTCGCTGATCCTCGGTCAGTCGGAAAACTTTATCGCCTATAAAGATATTCTCGGCAAAATGTCGCGCAACCGCATGTACACCATGGCGGCGACGGCGATGTCCACCGTGTCGATGTCGATCGTAGGCGCGTACATGACCATGCTGCAGCCGAAGTATGTCGTCGCGGCGCTGGTGCTCAACATGTTCAGCACCTTTATCGTTCTGTCATTGATTAACCCGTACCGCGTGGAAGAGAGCGAAGAAAATCTGCAGATGTCGAATCTGCACGAAGGCCAGAGCTTCTTCGAAATGCTGGGCGAGTACATTCTGGCGGGCTTTAAAGTCGCGATTATCGTGGCGGCGATGCTGATCGGCTTCATCGCACTGATCTCGGCCCTGAACGCCCTGTTCGCCACCGTGACCGGCTGGTTCGGCTACAGCATCTCCTTCCAGGGGATCCTCGGCTATATCTTCTACCCGGTTGCCTGGGTGATGGGTGTGCCGGCAAGCGAAGCGCTGCAGGTGGGCAGTATTATGGCCACCAAGCTGGTCTCCAACGAATTCGTCGCCATGATGGATCTGCAGAAAATCGCCTCGACGCTCTCTCCGCGTGCGGAAGGCATTATCTCTATCTTCCTGGTCTCCTTCGCCAACTTCTCATCTATCGGCATCATCGCCGGGGCGATCAAAGGCTTGAACGAAGAACAGGGTAACGTGGTTTCTCGCTTCGGTCTGAAGCTGGTCTACGGCTCCACGCTGGTTAGCGTGCTGTCCGCCTCGATTGCGGCACTGGTTCTGTAACAGGCGCCAGTCATCTAAGCCGGGCAATGCCCGGCTTTTTTTTACCCGTCATTCGCCCAACGGCTGAGGCTTACCGACCAGGTAACCCTGCAGATAATTCACGCCCAGTTCCAGCAGGCGCGCTTTTTGCGGTTCGCTTTCGACATATTCCGCCACCACGCTCATCTGTTTCGCCCGCGCCATTTCGACAATCGATTTCACCATAATGGCGTCCAGCGGGTCCGTCAGAATGTCGCGGACGAAGCAGCCGTCAATCTTAATGATATCGGCCTGCAGATGCTTCAGTCGTTCATAGTTCGCATAACCGGTGCCAAAGTCATCAATGGCGATGGCGCAGCCAAACGCGCGCAGCGCGTCGAGATTTTGCTGGCTGGTGTCGGCATTGGAGAAAGCCTGCTCTTCGGTCACCTCAATGGTGATAAGATCTGGCGAAATGCGATAGCGTTGAAAGAGCGCGATAATCTGCGCCGCGCTATCCTTTTGCATCAGGGTTGAAGGCAGCAGGTTGACCGAGAACCGCTGGCCGGGATGCTGATGGAGCGAACTGAACAGGGTCTCCAGCACCAGCATGTCAAAACGCTGGCTGAGGTTAAACTGCACAATCAGCGGAATAAACTGATCCGGCATAATGACGCTATCGCCACAGCGCATGCGCGTGAGGATCTCATGATAGCCCTCCCCCTCCGCGTTTTGAATCGGTTGCGCATAGAGCACCAGCGCCCGCTCTTTGAGAACCTGCTTGACGCGCATCAGGAGGCGTACCTGCTCGGTGGTTTGATCCACCACCAGCTCCTGCTCCTCATCCAACGCCAGTACCCGGCGTTCACTGCCCGCCTGTTCGGAAAGCCAGCTGAGCTGGCCCAGCATCTGGTGCAGCGTCTCACCCTGACCGTCATCACGGCTCCATGCCGCGCCAAACTCAAGATCCAGCGGCTGATTATGCCAGCTGAACTTTTTGTGGTTGAGGATGGCGACCATATGGTTTAGCCGCGCCGCAGGGTCCGGCCCGTCAAGCACGAGGATCAATTCGCTGCCGGGAACCTGGAAGACTTTATCCGTTGCCCCCAACAGCGGCTGAAGCGCCCGGATGATTTGCCGTTTACAGTCCACGCCCATCATTAGCCCATAATGTCGGCTAAGAAAATCGAGATTATCGATACGCAAGCTGCAGATAGCCTGCAGAGGACTGCTCTGTAAATGGCTCACCAGCGCGCGCAGATTAGGTAAGCCCGTCAGCGGATCCTCTTCCGCCTGGCTACGCCAGCGGCGTTTATTGCGATCGCTGCGGGCATAGGTGTCTGCCATATAAAACAAACAGATAGTGAAGGAGATCAGGACTGACAGCACAAAGGATAATGAATACTCGCTTTGGACGCCCTGGAGAAAGTTTTTATTATACACCACCAGCAAAAAGGCTGAGACAGACCATGAAATACGCAGCAGCGCATGACCAATCCGGCTAATCCCGATAAAGTAGACAATAAATATCACCGGAACTAAATAACCGGCAATAAATTCAGACTGATACGGCGCACACAGTAAAGTTAATAAAAGCGCCAGCGAGATAAACCAATATAGGGTAAAAGAACGATGTTTGGGTGCCAGCCATGGTAAACATTCCTGACGCCAGAAACGTCGGGCATAGTGCGGACTGATAATCATCCGCATTGGATAATAAAGAAACGTCGTAAAAATTAATGCCGCGCTGATTAAACTTTGGATATCTATTACGGTATAAATCAACGGCATACTACCAAAGTAACTGGTAATAGATAATGGAAACGCAAAATATTGCCCGGCAAGGTACATGGTGATTTTCAACAGCACCGGCGCGAAGAAGCCGCCCCAGAAGATCCGCGCCCCCATATGTTTCGCCGTGGGGCCACACCGCCAGCGCTTGCCCACCATCAGGCGTAAAACAGCGCAGGAGACAAACACAGCAAACAGCTGACAAAAGAGCAGAATAAGCGCCTGTGACAGCGTTAATTCAATGAGAAAGCTATTGGTAATGGCAAACGCGAGAATTAATGGTGCGATCGCATAGCGGCCAAAGATAAAAATAACAGAAAACATCACGCTGATTGGCAGCCAGGCAATATAAATAAGATTGCCATCAATAACCGTTTGCGGTGAAATAAAACGAGCCAGCGGAATAGCGACTAAACTGACGAGAAAGGCCAACAGAGTTTTTTTGATATTAATGTTAATTTTATCAAGCATTATTGTTAATTAAAACTCCGGCAACCTCATTACGTTTAATGGGGGAAATGTTATGTTGCTTATTTAGGGCAGGCAAGGTGAATTATCAGGAAAAAGTCTGAAATTACTTTCGATTTTAATAGCTGGAGATTAACTGACTTAACCAGAAAGTGCTTTACATGAAAACAGCTAAAAACAAAAACCCCCGCCGAGGCGAGGGTTCTGAATTTTGGTGGAGCTAAGCGGGATCGAACCGCTGACCTCTTGCATGCCATGCAAGCGCTCTCCCAGCTGAGCTATAGCCCCACAGGACCTCTTTACGAACCAAATCTGCTGGGTGCAGAATTTGGTGGAGCTAAGCGGGATCGAACCGCTGACCTCTTGCATGCCATGCAAGCGCTCTCCCAGCTGAGCTATAGCCCCGTAACGTAAAGCGTGTCGTGTTGACGGGCGGCATAATATGAATTCCTCGCTCAGGTGTCAACGGCAAAATTATCCTTCGCAATTCAATCGCTGAAAAAGCAGGCAACTTGCTGACATTGCGAGCCTTATCGCAGCCAGAAGTTAAACAGGTCACTTTTTCACGTAAAAGGATGCTATAACATGTGCAGCTAATTCCCATACATTTACTCAGGAAATAGTATGCTCAAGGAACGAATGACACCTGAAGAAATCGCCCACCTGACCGGCTATAGCCGGCAAACCATCAATAAATGGGTGCGGAAAGAAGGCTGGCAAACCTCTCCGCGGCCTGGCGTCCAGGGTGGCAAAGCGCGGCTGGTCCATGTCAATGAGCAAGTCAGGGAGTTTATCCGCAGCGCTCAGCGCGTGGCAGAGACACCAGGCGCCTATTCTACCCACGACAGCGATCTGGAATCGCTGCTGCTGACCCTTAGCAAAGAGCTCACTCCCAGCGAGCAGAAGCAGCTGATGTCGCTGTTGCTGCGCGAAGGGATCACCGGGTTACTGCTTCGGTTAGGGATCCGCGATCGGTAAAGCATGATGAAACTGAAAGATAAAATGACACCCGCAGAGCTCGCCAACTGCCTGGGACTGGCCAGACAAACGATCAATCGCTGGGTTCGCGAGCAAAAATGGCGCACGGAAGCGATACCCGGCGTCAAAGGAGGACGCGCGCGACTGGTGGTCATCGACAAACCGGTGCTCGAATTTCTGACCAATGCGCCTGCCAGGCGCCATCTGTTTACCGACAATCATTTAGCGGAATCGCCCGGCGCTTATCTGGTCAATGAGGCTGACGTGGTCTGGCGGCAAATCACGGAAACCCTGCAACTGATGACTCCGGCCGAACAGCTGCAGCTTCGCGATCTGCTGGCCCGGGAAGGGATTAGCGGCTTTCTTGCCCGCCTCGGCATCGCCAGCCCGGCGTAACAGACAAAAAAAACGGCAGGAGTAACCTGCCGTTGTTTCATCCACGTCCCAATCAGGACGCCTGACCTTCACGTTCAGCGATAAAAGCCAGCGCTTTGTTGATACGCTCAACGCTACGGGATTTACCGATAGCGTGGACGGTGACGTCAAGCGCAGGAGACTGCCCTGCCCCGGTAACCGCCACGCGCAGCGGCATGCCGACTTTACCCATGCCGACTTCCAGCTCATCAGCGGTTGCCTGAATTGCATGGTGGACGTTCTCCGCTGTCCAGTCGCCGATCGCCGCCAGCTTGTCGCGAACCACTTCCAGCGGCTGACGCGCCACCGGACGCAGATGTTTCTTCGCCGCATCGGCGTCGAACTCAGCGAACTCTTCATAGAAGTAGCGGCAGCTCTGAGCAATCTCTTTCAGCGTTTTGCAACGCTCGCCCAGCAGTTTCACCAGCTCGGCCAGCTGTGGGCCATTACGGGTATCGATATTTTCCTGCTCGATGTGCCACTGCAGATGCGTCGCCACGTATTCCGCCGGCAGCGTATTGATGTAGTGATGGTTCAGCCACAGCAGTTTGTCGGTGTTGAACGCACTCGCGGATTTGCTGACCGCCCCCAGCGAAAAGAACTCGATCATCTCTTCGCGGGTGAAGATCTCCTGATCGCCATGGGACCACCCCAGACGTACCAGATAGTTAAGCAGCGCTTCCGGCAGGTAGCCGTCGTCACGATACTGCATCACGCTCACCGCACCGTGGCGTTTGGACAGTTTTTTACCGTCATCGCCGTTGATCATCGACACGTGGGCGTAAACCGGCACCGGCGCATTCAGCGCTTTGAGGATGTTGATCTGGCGCGGTGTGTTGTTGATATGATCTTCACCACGGATCACATGGGTGATCGCCATATCCCAGTCATCTACCACCACGCAGAAGTTATAGGTCGGGGAACCATCGGTACGACGAATGATCAGATCGTCCAGCTCCTGGTTGCTGAACTCGATAGGTCCGCGGATCTGATCGTCAAAGATCACCGACCCTTCCTGCGGGTTGGCGAAACGCACCACGCACGGCTCATCGTCGGCATGATGCTCGTGGCTATGGCGGCAGCGGCCATCGTAACGCGGCTTCTCACCGTTCGCCATTTGCTCTTCGCGCAGCGCTTCCAGACGCTCTTTCGAGCAATAACATTTATAAGCGGTGCCAGCTTCCAGCATCTCATCGATCACGTTGTTATAACGGTCGAAACGTTTGGTCTGGTAATAAGGGCCCTCATCCCATTGCAGATTCAGCCAGTTCATGCCATCCATGATGGCTTCAATTGCTTCCGGGGTGGAGCGTTCGAGATCGGTGTCTTCAATACGCAGCACAAACTCACCGCCGTGGTTACGAGCAAAAAGCCAGGAATAGAGAGCAGTACGCGCACCGCCAACGTGCAGATAGCCTGTTGGGCTTGGCGCGAAGCGAGTTTTGATTTTCATGAATTGGCCTTACGTTTAATAAAGATGCCGATAGCCGGCAATGTCCGGTGGAAATTATGGGTCAATATTCTAACACCGTGGGCTGATTCCTCAATGTTGATCCCGTCGGAACGTCACGGTTTGCCATTTTTGTTTATAAATCATGCTACGCCGCCGGTTTTACGATCGCTTTGTTTAATTTTACGACGAACGAACGAATTCTTTAGAAAAGGCGTTGACTCATTTTCAACTCTCCCTATAATGCGACTCCACACAGCGGGGGTGATTAGCTCAGCTGGGAGAGCACCTCCCTTACAAGGAGGGGGTCGGCGGTTCGATCCCGTCATCACCCACCACTACTTAACGTAGTCTCCGCCGTGTAGAACAGAAAATTGAGAAGTGGGTGATTAGCTCAGCTGGGAGAGCACCTCCCTTACAAGGAGGGGGTCGGCGGTTCGATCCCGTCATCACCCACCACTTTCTCGCCAGCTGGATTTTCTGTCAAAATGTGAAGTACCGAAGTGGGTGATTAGCTCAGCTGGGAGAGCACCTCCCTTACAAGGAGGGGGTCGGCGGTTCGATCCCGTCATCACCCACCACTTCGGGTCGTTAGCTCAGTTGGTAGAGCAGTTGACTTTTAATCAATTGGTCGCAGGTTCGAATCCTGCACGACCCACCAATGTAAAAAGGCGCCCTAAAGGCGCCTTTTTGCTATGCGCCGAACTCAACGATTCGAACCTGCAGCAGGTTCGGGTCGAACGCAGTGAGACAACGGAGCCGCTTGCGGCGACGGCCCGAAGGGCGAGGCGAAGCCGAGTCATCCTGCACGACCCACCAATGTAAAAAGGCGCCCTAAAGGCGCCTTTTTGC
>NZ_PJDK01000026.1:0-69227 GCF_002837615.1 Klebsiella sp. X1-16S-Nf21 | reverse complement strand
GCTGCTGTATACCTTCCTGCTGCGGCAAAGTTTACCGCCGCTGCTGACCCTGAGCGGGATCCTGTTGCTGGTGCTCGGCGTGGTCTCCGCCGTACGCGCCAGACCGGAAAAACCGATGCTGCAGCCGCTGACGGACGAAAAAAAGTAGCCAGGCCTCCTTAAGGGGTATTCCCTCGCCACAAAGATGCATTTAAAATACATCTTATATTCCTGATGACGAGGTAACTGCTATGGCTTTCCGTGACCAACCTTTAGGCGAGCTGGCGCTGACCATCCCGCGCGCCTCCGCCCTGTTCCGTCAATACGATATGGATTACTGCTGCGGTGGCAAACAGACCCTGGCGCGCGCTGCATCGCGGAAAGCGCTGGATGTCGCGGTGATTGAAGCCGAGCTGGCGAAACTGGCCGAGCAGCCCCTCTCCCGCGACTGGCGCGCGGCGCCCCTCCCGGAGATTATCGACCATATCATCGTCCGCTATCACGACCGGCACCGCGAACAGCTGCCGGAGCTGATCCTGCAGGCCACCAAGGTTGAACGTGTGCATGCCGATAAACCGAACGTGCCGAAAGGGCTGACCAAATACCTGACCATGCTGCATCAGGAACTCTCCAGCCACATGATGAAAGAGGAGCAGATCCTGTTCCCGATGATCAAACAGGGGATGGGCACCCAGGCCGGGGGGCCGATCAGCGTAATGGAAAGCGAGCACGATGAAGCGGGTGAACTGCCGGAGGTCATTAAGCACATCACCCATAACGTGACGCCGCCGCCGGAAGCCTGCACCACCTGGAAGGCGATGTATAACGGTATCAACGAGATGATTGACGATCTGATGGAGCACATCAGTCTGGAAAATAACGTACTGTTCCCGCGCGCCCTTGCCGGAAAATAAAGAAAAAGGCGCCCGCAGGCGCCCTCGACATTGTCCGTCTTATTTGGCCACTCCGGGTGGCCTTTTTTATTTCGCCAGACGTTTTTTGCCGGCAAACAGCCAGCCCGCGCCCAGCAGAACAAACCACAGCGGGGTAACCATCAGCGCTTCACGGGTATCATCTTCCAGGGTCAACAGCACCAGTACGAAGACGAAGAAGGCCATGCACACCCAGCACATGAATTTGCCCAGCGGCATCTTGTATTTGGACTTCTCATGCAGCTGCGGGCGCTTTTTACGGTAGACCAGATAAGAGCAGAGGATAATCGTCCAGACGAACATAAACAGGATCGCCGACACCGTGGTGATCATGGTGAACGCGGCAATCACGCTCGGGTTGACCATCAGCATGACCACACCGCCCAGCAGGCACATGCAGGAGAAGGTTAAACCCTTCGCCGGCACCGCACGCTTCGACAGCTTGGCGAACATCTTCGGCGCCTGGCCATCCTGCGCCAGACCGAACAACATACGGCTGGTAGAGAACACGCCGCTGTTGGCCGAGGAGGCTGCGGAAGTCAGCACCACAAAGTTGATCAGGCTCGCCGCCGCCGGCAGGCCGACCAGCACGAACAGCTCAACGAACGGGCTCTTGCTCGGCACCACGGAGCTCCACGGCGTCACCGACATAATCACAATCAGCGCGAAGACGTAGAACATAATGATACGCAGCGGAATAGAGTTAATCGCCCGTGGCAGGGATTTCTCCGGGTCTTTGGTTTCGGCGGCGGTGGTCCCCACCAGCTCGATCCCCACGAAGGCGAACACCGCAATCTGGAAGCCGGCAAAGAAGCCGCTCAGCCCTTTCGGGAACCAGCCGCCGTCATTCCACAGATGGGCGAAAGAGGCTTCGACGCCGGTCGGCGATTTGAAATGCATCATGACCATCACCAGGCCGACGACGATTAGCGCCACGATGGCGACGATTTTGATCATCGCGAACCAGAACTCCATTTCGCCAAACATTTTGACGGTGGCCAGGTTCAGGCCCAGCAGCAGCAGGATCACCGCCAGCGAGGCGACCCAGTCGGAGAGTCCGGGAAACCAGAACTGCGCGTAGGCGGTGATCGCCACTACGTCCGCCATTCCGGTGACGACCCAACAGAACCAATAGGTCCAGCCGGTAAAGT
This sequence comes from Klebsiella sp. X1-16S-Nf21, assembly GCF_002837615.1. Lineage (NCBI taxonomy): Bacteria > Pseudomonadati > Pseudomonadota > Gammaproteobacteria > Enterobacterales > Enterobacteriaceae > Klebsiella > Klebsiella sp. X1-16S-Nf21. The sequence continues at coordinate 67,165 of NZ_PJDK01000026.1, read as the reverse complement.
AGCCCGCCCACGGCCCCAGCAGATCGGCCGCAAAATCGCTGAAGGATTTATATTCGAGGTTCGACAGCAGTAATTCGCCCATGGCTCGCATAACGAAAAACAGCATAAAACCGATAATCATATAAACAAAAATAATAGATGGCCCGGCAAGGCTGATAGTTTTGCCAGAACCCATAAATAACCCAGTGCCGATCGCCCCGCCAATCGCAATCAGCTGAATATGTCGGTTTGTGAGATTTCGCCGTAGCGATTGTTCAGTCGGCTCCTGCTCAATAGCAGCGACTTTAACCTGATCTACCATGTGATTTCTTCCTGTTGTACCTGTCTGTGTTGTTCAGGCTCTGATGGCCCGTCGTCTGTCATTAACCCCAGCAAGGGCTAGTCGATATTAGGTAAGAATCGGAGGGATGAATACTATGATTTAGATATAATGTTAATTTTATGTTTAAAGTGAGTGTTATATCACTCATCCACCGCGAAATAGCTCACAAAAATACACCCATACGCGATGAATGCAAAACATAATTCTAATTAATTTTTAACTTAAGGATTTTACGCTATTTTTGCGGCTTCCCCCACCTCAGGGGAAGAGGAAGCCTCTGCTGTTTAGATAATATCCAGCAGTTCAACTTCGAAGATCAGGGTGCTGAACGGAGGAATCGACGCGCCAGCGCCGCGTTCGCCGTAGGCCAGGTTGTGCGGGATCGTCAGTTCCCATTTAGAACCGACCGGCATCAGGGTCAGCGCTTCAATCCAGCCGCCGATCACGCCGGTCACCGGGAATTCAGCTGGCTCACCACGGGCGACGGAGCTGTCGAAGACGGTGCCGTCGATCAGTTTGCCGGTGTAGTGCACGCGTACGCGGTCGGTACGTGCCGGGATCGGGCCTTCGCCCTGGGTCAGTACGCGGAACTGCAGACCAGATTCGGTGCTATTCACACCCTCTTTCTCGCGGTTTTCATCGAGGTATTTCTGGCCGTCGGCGGCCATGGCCTGGAAACGTTCGCGGCGTACGGCGTCAGCGCGCTCGTGGATTTCACGCAGCGCGCGGTGAACGGCTTCCACCGGCACCTGCGGCTGGTTACCTTCCAGCGCATCGGCGATACCCGCCACCAGCGCTTCCGGCAGCAGCCCCTGCAGGCCGGATTCGCTCAGCTGTTGTCCAACCTGCAAGCCGATACCGTAACTTGCCTGCGCTTCGATAGTGTCAAAAGTTGGGGTTGCCATCGTTGTTCCTTTTTGGGTGATAAACATCAAGAGAAAAGCGTGCGAAAGCATAACAGCCATAGCGAAATGGGTAAAACTTTGTCGGCGGATGATGACAAATCTCAGCGAAACAGAAACAATAGGTGGCAGCAGGTTAACTTTACTTTGTTCCGGTCATCAGGACGTTAGCCATCTATACTCATAGGCAGGATAAAAATATGCGGAGCAGGAGGAAAGCCATGCCCGGGCGCGTTGAACTGACATCTATTCTGGCGAAAATCTGGCACGCTCCGGATGATTTTCGCCTCCTGGACCCGCTGCCTCCGATGCACCGCCGGGGTATCATCGCTGGCTTCCTGTTAGTCATTATCGGTATTCTGCTCCCCGCCGACGATAACCAAAGCCCGGCCTCCACCAGCCGTGAAGCGAATCTGAACCTGCAGTCACAGTCCCAGCCGCAAGCTGGCGGCAATCAGGCCGTTCCCCTGCCGCCGATCACCAATACCCCGACCGTAAGCGATGCCGATCAGATGGCCCCGGTCGCCCCGGAACCGATTCAGGATGAGCAGCCAGATCAGGCGCAGACGCAGCAGCCCGCCGCCTCCCAGCCTTATCAATCCTCATCACAGCAGTCCGCGCCGGGTATTGAGCAGCAGTGGCGGACCTATCGCATCGAGTCAGGCAAAACCCTGGCGCAGCTGTTCCGCGATCATGGGCTGCCGGCCACTGACGTTTACGCCATGGCGCAGGTTGAAGGCGCTGGCAAACCACTAAGCACTTTGCAGAGTGGACAGACGGTGCAAATTCGGCAGAACGCCAACGGCGTGGTCACCGGGCTCACTATCGATACCGGCAACGGCCAGCAGGTGCTGTTTACCCGCCAGTCGAACGGCAGCTTTGTCCGTGCGCGATAGCGGAGAAGACGACAGCAAGCGTTACGCCGCCGCAAAATGAAAGGCGCTAAAAAGCAAAACGCCGGCACAAGGCCGGCGATTTGTTGTTACCAGAACGTCAGAGGCCGATTACTCAGCAACCACGTTGATGATAACTTTAGCGAATACTTCGCTGTGAACCTGGAAGTCCACTTCGTGCTCGCCAACGTTACGCAGAACGCCGTTCGGCAGGCGAACTTCGCTCTTAGCAACTTTAACGCCTGCTGCAGTAACAGCGTCAGCGATGTCGCGAGTACCGATGGAACCGAACAGTTTACCTTCGTCGCCAGCTTTGGACGCGATGGTTACGGATTCCAGGGCGTTGATCTGCGCAGCACGAGCTTCAGCAGCTGACAGAACGTCAGCCAGTTTGGCTTCCAGTTCAGCGCGACGTGCTTCGAAGAATTCAACGTTTTTCTTGGTAGCAGGAACAGCTTTACCCTGCGGGACCAGGAAGTTACGAGCATAGCCCGCTTTAACGTTAACCTGATCACCCAGGCTACCCAGGTTTGCTACTTTATCAAGCAGAATAACTTGCATTACCTTATCCTCTCAAAGTCGTATTAATGGACCGTGACCGATTACTGATGACGATCAGTGTACGGCAGCAGGGACAGGTAGCGAGCGCGTTTGATAGCGCGAGCCAGCTGACGCTGGTATTTTGCACGGGTACCGGTGATACGGCTCGGGACAATCTTACCGCTTTCGGTGATGTAGTTTTTCAGCGTAGCGATATCTTTATAGTCGATCTCTTGAACGCCTTCCGCGGTGAAACGGCAGAACTTGCGACGACGGAAATAACGTGCCATATGGCTAGTCTCCAGAATCTATCAATTCAATCTGCTCGGCATGCAGAACCATTTTGCTCAAGCCGTTCTTTGCCTTATGGCAAGAGATGAACCCTCGAACGGTTACTGCGCTACCGACCGTTATACTGTGAGTAATGGCCTGGTTTTCGTGACCGCTAATAATAACGGGCATTTGACACCATGCCTGCCGGTGAAAACCGGCTTCCTCCTGCACTGAACGATGCTCAAGCACAAACTGGCAGTGAGGAATTCCTGACGGGCTGACCTTACGAAGTGGAGTCCTGCAAATAATGCCGGACAGCTCCAGACGGTTGGTCATCAGGATTACTCTTCAGAATCCCCAGCTTCAGAATCATCTGCGGTTTCGTTGGCGAAATCTTCGCGACGCTCACGGCGCTCGTCTTTCGCTTTAACCATCGGAGATGCTTCGGTAACAGCGTGCTTAGTACGCATTACCATGCTGCGGATAACGGCGTCGTTGAAGCGGAAGTTAGTTTCCAGCTCATCGATCGCTTCCTGCGGCGCTTCAACGTTCAGCAGAACGTAGTGAGCTTTGTGCAGTTTGTTGATCGGATAAGCCAGCTGACGGCGGCCCCAGTCTTCCAGACGGTGGATCGTACCTGCTGCTGCAGTGATTGCACCAGTGTAACGTTCGATCATGCCCGGAACCTGTTCGCTCTGGTCAGGATGGACCATAAAAACGATTTCGTAATGACGCATCGAATTGCTCCTTACGGATTATTCAGCCTCCTGTCTGGGTCAGCCGCGGCCCATGGAGGCAAGGAACGTGTTAAAGGGCGGCTGAAAAATTGACGCGTCATTCTAATGGCGCCCCCCCAGGAACACAAGCGGATTTGCACAAATAATTCGCACTAAGCGCCAAGTGGCGCTTAGTGGGTGATTTAAAATTAACCAATAAAGGAAGCGGCATTTTTTTGAACGACTGCATCAGAAAAGGTTGCCATGCGACGAACGCGCAGCGATTACACTTATATCAGAGCCAAACGACCACAGGAGAGCCCCCGAGTCAGCGTCAGGACTGTCAGTCAGGAGCGTAGTATATGAAACTGAAAATCATCGCCATGATGGCTGCGCTTTTCTTCAGCGCCAACGCGCTGGCAGCTATCCAAATCACCGAACGTCAGGCCCGCAACATGGACGACGTGCAGAGCCTCGGCGTTATCTATATCAATCATAACATGGCCACTGAGCACGAGGCCGAGCAGGCCCTTAGCCAGATGAGCGATGCGCAGGGGGCGAAATACTTTCAGCCTATCCTGATGCACGAACCCGAAACCAACGGCCCGCTTCGCGCCAGCGCGGTGATATACCGCTAACGCCTGCCCGACTCTTCGCCTCTCTTCGCGAGGGGCGAAGCGAGGTTTTCACCTAAACGCAATTGAGAATTATTTTATAAACCGACTTATCAGCGCCATCGCAACCTGATTTAATCAGCCACTCGCCATTTGATAATCAGGAGTGATTGATGGTTCCGCGTTTCGCCACCTTAGGCCGTATCCCCAAAGGCGTTTGGGTACTCGGCGGCGTCAGCCTGCTGATGGATGTCTCCTCCGAGATGATCCACAGCCTCTTACCGCTGTTTATGGCCACCACCCTCGGCGCCAGCGTGATAATTATCGGTCTTATCGAGGGACTGGCGGAAGCCACCGCCCTGATCCTGAAAGTCTTCTCTGGCGTAATCAGCGACTATGTCGGCAAGCGCAAAGGACTGGCGCTGCTGGGATACGGCCTGGGCGCGCTCAGTAAGCCGCTGTTTGCCATCGCCCCCACCGCCGGAGTGGTGTTTAGCGCCCGCATGATTGACCGCGTAGGCAAAGGTATTCGCGGCGCGCCGCGCGATGCGCTGGTTGCCGACGTCACCCCGCCGGAGATCCGCGGCGCCGCCTACGGGCTACGTCAGGCGCTGGATACCGTCGGCGCGTTTCTCGGTCCGCTGCTGGCGGTGCTACTGATGTTTATCTGGGCCAACGATTTCCACGCCATTTTCTGGGTGGCGGTCATTCCCGCCGTGCTCTCCATTCTCCTGCTGGGTTTTGGCCTGCAGGAGCCAAAATCCGCCATCGCCCATAAACGCAGCAATCCGCTGAAGCGCGAAAATCTGCAAAAGCTCTCTGCCGCCTACTGGTGGGTGGTCGCCATCGGCAGCATCTTCACCCTCGCCCGCTTCAGCGAGGCCTTTCTGGTGCTGCGCGCCCAGCAGATGGATATCCCGCTGTTTACCATCCCGCTGGTCATGGTGGCGATGAACCTGGTCTACAGCCTCACGGCCTACCCGTTCGGTAAACTCTCAGACAGCATGAGTCACAGCAAACTGCTGCAGTGGGGACTGCTGGTGCTGATCCTCGCCGATATTGTGCTGGCGCTCAGCGGCCACTGGAGTACGCTGCTGCTCGGCGTCGCGCTGTGGGGGATTCATATGGGAATGACCCAGGGCCTGCTGGCAGCGATGGTTGCGCATACCGCGCCGCCGGAACTACGCGGTACGGCATTCGGTATGTTCAACCTGATGAGCGGCCTGGCGCTGCTGCTGGCCAGTACCGGCGCAGGGGTACTGTGGGAAACCTTCGGCGCCGCCTCGACGTTTTACGCCGGCGCGATAATTTGTATGGTCACGCTCATCGGCATGCGCGTGATGCCGTCGGCCTATCGTCAGGGCTAAAAAAAAGGCTCCGGGGCCAGACCAGTTGCTTCACCGTGAGGGGTGAAAGCCCCGGAGCGCGCTATCTACTTTTGCCCATAGTAGGCGTTTGGCCCATGCTTACGCTGAAAATGCTTATTCATCAGCCAGCTATCGATGGGCTGCAACTGCGGATTAATCCCGCGGGCAATCCACGCCATGCGCGCCACTTCTTCCATTACCACCGCGTTGTGTACCGCCTCGTGGGCGTCTTTGCCCCAGGCAAACGGCCCGTGCTGATAGACGACGATCCCAGGCGTATGCAGCGGATTCGACGCGCCCAGCGTTTCGATAATCACCTGCCCGGTGTTCAGCTCGTAAGCCTCGTCCACCTCCTGTGCGCTAAGCGCCCGGGTACAGGGGATATCACCGAAGAAGTAGTCCGCATGGGTGGTGCCAAGCGCCGGGATCGCCAGCCCCGCCTGCGCCCAGGCGGTGGCATGCGTCGAGTGGGTATGCACCACTCCGCCAAGGTCGGGATAACGACGATAGAGCGCCAGATGGGTGGCGGTATCAGAGGAGGGGCGATACAGCCCTTCCACCACGTTGCCCTCAAGATCCACGACAACCATATCGTCCGCCTTCATGGTCTCATAGGCGACGCCGCTGGGCTTGATCGCCACCAGCCCGCGCTGCCGGTCAATGGCGCTGACATTGCCCCAGGTGAAGGTCACCAGACCGTAGCGCGGCAGATCCATATTGGCCTCGAACACCTGCTGTTTCAGTTGTTGCATTACGCCGCCTCCATCAGGCCCGCGCGGGCCATCCGCGCCTTCACCCAGTCACGTGCCTTCGCCACCTCCGCCAGCGGATCAGCGCTGGTTTCGCTCCACATCTCAATCAGATACGGTCCGCAGTAGCCGGTCTGCTTGAGCGTTTCGAAGCAGCGTTCAAAATCGACCACCCCTTCGCCAAACGGCACGTTTTTAAAGACGCCAGGTTTCGTGTCTTTGACGTGTACCGCCACGATATGCCCGCTCCCCGCCTTCAGTTCCATCTGGACGTCGTTATCCCACGCTGACAGATTGCCGATATCAGGGTAAAGCTGGAACCACGGATTATTCAGGTAATGGGCGTAGCCTAAGGCCTTACTGATCGAGTTCATCAGCGGGTAATCCATGATCTCCATCGCCAGCGTGACCTGGGCACGGCTGGCCATTTCGACGCTCTGTTTCAGGCCGTCGCGAAAGCGGCGGCGCGTCTCATCGTTCGCCTGCTGGTAATAGACGTCGTAGCCTGCCAGCTGGATCACCCGGATCCCCACATCCTGCGCCAGCTGGATGGCTTTACGCATAATTTCCAGCCCCTGATGACGCACCGCGTCGTCTTCACTACCCAGCGGAAAACGGCGATGGGCGCTAAGGCACATCGATGGTACCCGGACGCCGGTGTCAGCCACCGCCTTGACCAGCGCCAGACGCTGCTCGGGGCTCCAGTCCAGTCGCGCAAGGCGCACGTCCGTTTCATCGAGAGACATTTCCACAAAATCAAAGCCCAGCGCCTTCGCCAGCTGCAGCCGCTCCAGCCAGCACTCCCCGGCGGGGAGCGCTTTTTCATAGATGCCGAGCGGAATGGATTTCGCCAACATAACCGCTCCTTAACCCCACAGCTGGGCGATAGAGCGTTTAAACTGGCGCGCCGCTTCCACCGGCGAGGCGGCATCGCGGATGCTGCGCCCGGCAATAAAGACGTGAATAGGGATACCCGCGAACAGCGGCAGGTCTTCCAGCGCCAGACCGCCGGTGACAGTCACTTTGAAGCCCATATCGGACAAACGTTTAATCGCGCTGATATCCGCCTCGCTCCACGCCACGCCTGCCGCCTGTGCGTCGCGGCTGCGGTGATAGACCACCTGCTGAATACCCGCCTCGCGCCATGCCTGCGCCTGTTCCCAGGTCCAGAAGCCGGTCAGCTCAATTTGCACATCGCCGTTAAATTCTTTGGCGACGTCCAGCGCCCCTTTGGCGGTATTGATATCGGCACAGCAGATCACCGTGACCCAGTCGGCGTTGGCTTCAAAGCACATCCGCGACAGGATCTTGCCGGCGTCGGCAATTTTGGCGTCCGCCAGCACGATTTTATGCGGATACAGCGCCTTCAGATCGCGCACCGCACGCACCCCTTCGCCGACGCAAAGAATAGTACCGACTTCAATGATATCCACCTCTTCGGCGATCAGGCGGGTCGTTTCATAGGCACTGGCCAGCGTTTGGTTGTCCAGAGCGACCTGTAACATAGGTAATGACATGATGGTGTTCCTTTTAAACAGCCGCCGCGGTGGCGTTTTTGATTAAATCCAGCACTTCCTGCTCGCTACGGCAGGCGCGTAAACGGTCGAAATTGGCTTCATCGTCAAACAGGTTAACGATCTGCATGATGCCCACCTCCTGGTGGGTGGTGGCGTCAACCGCCGCCATGGTGATCAGAATGTCGACCGGGTCGTTATCTTCGTGGTTGAAAATCAGCGGTTTCTTTAGCGTGACCAGCGCAAAGCCGGTTTTTTTGACGCCCTCTTCCGGCCGCCCGTGCGGCATGGCTAATCCCGGAGCGATCACAAAATAGGGGCCGTGCTGCGCGACGCCGTCGAGGATTGCCTGGTAGTAGCGCGGCTCCACCACGTCGGTGGCCACCAGCAGATCGACGCCGATTTTCACCGCCTCCTGCCAGGTTTCCGCTTCCGCCTGCAGGCGAATGGAGTGATTCTGCGCCAGTGATTCATGGAGTTTCATAGCCGCTCCTTATTTCACGTCCTGCGGGAAATGAGCTTTAATCACCTCCAGCAGTTTTGGGCCGAAATCCGCCGGCGACAGCATATTGCGTACGCCCACCACGTGTTTATTGCCGGAGACGGTAATCTCCCCCGCGATATGGGTTGAAGCGATGATGATATCCGCGCCGTTCAGTTCGCTTTTGTATTCACCTACCGCGCAGCTGTTTACCGTGTGGTCGATGTTGGATTGCGTCAGGAACTGATCCACCTTCATTTTCATGATCATGGAACTGCCTTGCCCGTTGCCACACACAGCCAGAATACGTACGGTCATAATCAGAACTCCTTATTGGGCAGAGGCCTCTGCCAGTTGTTTTTCCGCGTCTTCCTCGGCACGCAGAGCGCGGCCGGCGAAGAACATATAAGCCAGTGCAATCAGGATGATGACGGCCATAAACGCCAGCCCGATGGAGGCGAAGCCCTGCATCATCGGCGGCGCCAGAATCGACCAATCCGCCATCCCCATCCAGGCGCTCATACCGGTGAGCTTAACCGCCCATACGCAGCCGAAAATTTCAACCATGCCCATCACCAGGCAGATCTTGAGCGCAGCACGCCAGCCGCCGAAATGGTTGGCAAAAACGCCAATCGTCGCGTTGGAGAAGAACATCGGGATAAAGCCTGGAATAATCAGAATTGAAGAGCCGATGCCGACCAGAATGCCGACGGCAATCAGCTGGCCGATGGTGCCCCACATAAAGCCCCACACCACCGCATTCGGCGCAAAGCTGTAGATCGCGGCGCAGTCAATCGCCAGCACCGCGCCGGGGATCAGGCGTTGCGAGATGCCGTTGAAGGCTTCGGACAGTTCGGCGACGAACATCCGCACGCCCTGGGTAATGATGAAAATGGCCACCGCGAAGGAGAAACCGGTCTGCAGGATATAGACCGTCCAGTGGGTTTTGCCCGCCATCGCCTGCACCACGTCAATACCGAAGGAAAGCAGGATCGCGCCAAAGAAAATGGTCATCACAATCGCGGTAGAGACGATGTTGTCGTGGAAGATATTCAGCCAGCCAGGCAGCTTGAGGTCTTCGACGCTCTCCTCTTTTTTCCCCAGATACGGCGCCACTTTGTAGGCAATCCACGAGGCAAACTGCTGCTGGTGACCGATGGAGAAGCCGCAGCCGTCGGTGACCAGCTGAGTCGGCTTGAACATCATGTTGGAGGTGATCCCCCAGTACAGAGAGACCAGTACCGCGGTGCAGATAATGGTCGTCCACATCCCGTAACCAAAGATGAAGAACGAGACCGCAATCAGCCCCGCCTGCTGAAACATGATATGGCCAGTCAGCATGATGGTGCGGATACCGGTAATGCGGCGCAGCAGGACGTAACAGATGTTCAGCGCCAGTGCCAGGAGCACCGCATACCCTACCCAGCTGTAGGCCTCGCCCATCCGGTCGATGGTCGCCATCATAGAGGCGTAAGTATCGGAAATCGCGCCATTGATGCCATAGACCTCTGACATTTTCGCCACCACCGGCTTAAAGGTGCTGGTGAGGATGCCGGAACCGGCTTGTAACAGCATGAAACCAATGATGGTTTTGATCGTACCTTTGATAATCACGCTGACGCTTTTACGCAACAGGATATAGCCAAGGCAGGTCACGATACCCAGCAGCAGCGGAGCATTGGTCATGACCTGATTAAAGAAGACGGTAAAGATGTTGTAGAGGATCTCCATAACACACTCCAGAAGAGGAAGGCTTTGAACGCGCATGTCGCTCAGCAGTTGTCGTCGCCCTCACTCTAATAATCAAAAATAATCACAACAAGATTGAATTTGATTAAATGTGACGTACGCCGCAATAATCCTCACTTTCACTCTGGTCATTACCAATTATGTACGTAGACACACAAATAAACATTTTTAAATCATATAGATAAAACAACATCTAACGTCAATTTGAGCGGATGGAGCCCGGAAATTATGCGCGACGCCTCGCAAAAATGCAGGAAAACGAGATTGCAATCTTGAAAACACAGTGACAACATAAATCAAAACCAATCAAATACTGATCACTTTTGAAAATGCATGAGGAAGACCGCGATGAGTAAAGTCCAAACCATCACCCGAGAATCATGGATCCTGAACACTTTTCCGGAATGGGGTAGCTGGCTGAATGAAGAGATTGAACAAGAGCAGGTTGCGCCAGGCACCTTCGCCATGTGGTGGCTGGGCTGTACCGGCATCTGGTTAAAATCCGAGGGTGGGGCTAACGTCTGCGTCGATTTCTGGTGCGGCACCGGTAAACAGAGCCACGGCAATCCGCTGATGAAAACCGGCCATCAAATGCAGCGGATGGCGGGGGTGAAGAAACTGCAGCCGAACCTGCGCACCACGCCGTTCGTGCTCGATCCGTTCGCCATTCGCCAGATTGACGCCGTACTGGCGACCCATGATCATAACGATCATATTGACGTCAACGTCGCCGCCGCCGTGATGCAGAACTGCCCGGCCGATGTGCCCTTTATTGGGCCGAAAACCTGTGTCGACCTGTGGATCGGCTGGGGCGTACCGAAAGCGCGCTGTATCGTCATGAAGCCCGGTGATGTGGTGAAGATCAAAGACATTGAGATCCACGCGCTCGACGCGTTCGATCGCACAGCGCTGATCACCCTCCCGGCAGATCAAAAAGCCGCCGGCGTGCTGCCGGACGGCATGGACCAGCGCGCAGTCAACTATCTGTTTAAAACGCCGGGCGGCAATCTCTACCACAGCGGCGATTCCCACTACTCCAACTACTACGCGAAGCACGGCAACGAGCATCAAATTGACGTCGCCCTCGGCTCGTATGGCGAGAACCCGCGCGGCATCACCGACAAAATGACCAGCGCCGATATCCTGCGTATGGCGGAGTCGCTCAACGCTAAAGTGGTGATCCCGTTCCACCATGATATCTGGTCAAACTTTCAGGCCGATCCGCAGGAGATCCGCGTCCTGTGGGAGATGAAAAAGGATCGTCTGAAGTACGGCTTCAAGCCGTTTATCTGGCAGGTCGGCGGCAAATTTACCTGGCCGCTGGATAAAGACAATTTCGAATATCACTACCCGCGCGGCTTCGATGACTGCTTTACCATTGAGCCGGACCTGCCGTTCAAATCCTTCCTGTAAGCCGCCTCCGGCAGGCACTGCCTGCCGGAAATACCCCGTCTCAGGGTTAGTATTTTCACATGATTTCAAATATCATCTTTGCCGTTCACTTTTAATCGGATTCGCTCATGACGGAAGCGCAAAGGCACCAAATTCTGCTGGATCTGCTCGCCCAAACGGGGTTTGTTACCGTAGAGCAGGTGATGTCGCGGCTCGGGATCTCACCCGCAACCGCCCGACGTGATATCAACAAGCTGGATGAAAGCGGCAAACTGAAAAAGGTTCGCAATGGCGCGGAAGCCATTAGTGAGCAGCGCCCCCGCTGGACGCCGATGAATATCCATCAGGCGCAAAACCTGGATGAAAAAGTGCGTATCGCACGCGCCGCTTCGCAGCTGATCGCGCCGGGGGAAAGTATCGTCATTAACTGCGGCTCCACCGCCTTTCTGCTGGGGCGGGAATTGTGCGGTAAACCGGTGCAGATCATCACCAACTATCTGCCGCTGGCTAATTACCTGATCGACCAGGAGCACGACAGCGTGATTATCATGGGTGGACAGTACAACCGTAGCCACGCCATCACGCTCAGCCCCCACGGTAGCGAAAACAGCCTGTATGCCGGACACTGGATGTTCACCAGCGGCAAAGGACTCACCGCCGAAGGGCTCTACAAAACCGATATGCTGACCGCCATGGCCGAGCAGAAAATGCTCAACGTGGTCGGCAAACTGGCGGTGCTGGTCGACAGCAGCAAGGTCGGCGAGCGCGCCGGGATGTTATTCAGCCAGGCCGGGCAAATTGACGTGGTGATCACCGGGAAACAGGCTGATGCCGCAATCCTCAAACAGCTTGAGGATCAGGGCGTCAGCGTGATCCGCGTTTAAAGATGCTGGCGGAAAAAGGCGACCGTCGCGGCCAGCGCCTCTGGCGTAATGCGATGGCGGACGCCCTTTTGCCAGACGCAGGTCAGCCTGGCGGTAAGATCGCCTTGCCGCAGCGCCTGCTCAAGACGGAAGGTCTCTTCCGGCGGCACCACATCGTCAGCGTCCCCATGCCAGAGCAACAGCGGCCGCCGGGCAAGGGACGCCAGCTGATGGCTGACATCCCATTCGCGGAGACTGTCAGCATCAAAGCCAGGCGAGGGAAACAGGGTTTGCGACAGCGAACGAAAATAGCCCGACCCCATCAGACAAGCGACGCTGTTCAGTTCGGGATGGTGCGTCATGATGCCCAGCGCCGTCATCCCTCCCATCGAGGCGCCAGCCACCGCCAGCCGCTCTCCCTCCAGCCATCCCTCGGCGATAATCGCCTCGCGCAACGCGGGAAACTCCCTGAAATTCTGCTGCAGGATCGGCCAGAAGCGCTGCATCCGCCCGGCCTCGTCGCCCTGATAACGCGCCCCATGCTCCGGCGCATCCGGCATGATCACCCGGAAGCCCGCCTCGGCCAACGCCACCGCAAAGTAGCTGTAGACCAGCTTCGAGGAGGTAAAGCCATGATAAAAAACGATACAGGGTAAGGGTTTATTCAGACTCTCCTGCGGGCAGGCATGCAAAATTTCACCGCCGCCGAGGTTGCGCATTTCTAGTGCAATCATTTATCGTCTCCCTTCTCTATCGTGGTAAGGCGTCATGGGAAAATTCATTCACCGGGCAACCCAGTTTGCTACGATTCATAATGTTGAGAACCCGGTTACGCTTTCACAACATTTTCATTCGAAAATCGCGTCAGAGATAACAGTTCGGGAACATTCCCCGGCAATCCTGTTAAGGCTACCACTACACTATCACTATCAGGAAACGAGATATGGTTATGCGCAGGTTTTCACCGTGGTTACTGGCTATCGTCCTCAGCGGGTGTAGTGCCCTGCAGGGAACGCCGGAAGCCCCGCCGCCCGCCACCGACCATCCGCAGGAGATCCAGCGTAACCAGACGGCTGGCCTGCAGAAAATGGCCACGGTGAGTGTGCTGATGTACGGTTCGCCGATGGATGTCGAAGCGGCGCTGAAGGCCAAAGCAGAAGCGGCCAAAGCCGATTACTACGTCATCATCATGATCGATGACACCATGGTACCCGGCCAGTGGTATTCGCAGGCGATCCTCTATCGTCGATGACGAGGCGGCGTCTTTAAATCTGCTTTACACAGCTTTGCGTCCATTCACGTTCTCCTGTGCATAATAACGTTCGGCCAGCCACCTGGCAGGACGTTAGCAACGGACTGCCCTTGGGACTACGTGAAATGGAGCTGACGATGAAACGATCTTTTACCCTACCCAGCCTGCTGTTTACCGCTGCGACGGCCAATACGTCCGCGCAGTCAGCCGAATTCGCCAGCGCGGATTGCGTCACTGGCCTGAATGAAATCGGTCTGATCTCCGTCACTAATCTTTCCGGCAGCCAACAGGATGTGGAGCACGCCATTGCCCGCAAAGCGGACGAGCAAGGCGCCTCCTGGTATCGCATTATTCAGATGTACGAAGAACAACAGCCGGACAGCTGGCGCGTTCAGGCCATTCTCTACGCCTGAGGCGCCTGGCGCCCGCGCCCCATGGCCCGCAGCAGCAGGTCGTCGAGGGTCGGCGCATCAAGACGCATGCCGCCGCGGGTGTCGAGCATCATCCGACACCAGGCTTCAGCCAGCGGCGGCGAAGCGTGGCGCAGCATCTGCGCCCCCGCGCCAAGACGATAGACCAGCCGGGCAATCTCTCTCCCCTGCTCTTCGGCGGGCCGTCTCAGCAGCTGCTGCAGTTGACGCCACGCGCGGTCGAGATGGCGATTCTGTCCTTTCACCTCCGCGCACTCTGCCGCCAGCAGCTCCATCGCCGCCGGCTGCTTGCTGAGCACCCGCATGACATCGAGACACATAATGTTGCCGGAACCTTCCCAGATGCTGTTGACCGGCATCTCACGGTAGAGGCGCGGGAGTTCGCTCTCCTCGCAATAGCCGATGCCGCCGAGCACTTCCATCGCCTCGGCGACAAACGGGATGCCGGCCTTACAGATGGCAAACTTGGCAGCCGGCGTAAACAGGCGCGCCCAGGCGCTTTCCCGGGCATCCTCCCGACGGTCCCAGGCGCGAGCCAGGCGAAACAGAAACGCGGTTTGCCCCTCCAGACGCAGCGCCATTTGCCCCAGCAGCTGGCGCATCATCGGCTGATCGACCAGGTTTTTGCCAAACGCCTGACGCTGTAGCGCGTGATACAGCGCCACCGAGAAGGCGCGACGCATCAGGGCATGGCTGCCCAGCGCGCAGTCAAAGCGGGTCAGGCCGCCCATCCTGAGGATCTGCCGCACGCCGTCGCCCTCTTCGCCCACCAGCCAGCCGCAGGCATCATAAAACTCCACTTCACTGCTGGCGTTGGAGCGGTTGCCGAGCTTCTCTTTTAAGCGTTCAAGACGCACGCCGTTGCGCTGCCCGTCGGGCAGCAGACGCGGCACAAAGAAGCACGACAGTCCCGCGGGGGCCTGGGCCAGCACCAGGTGGGCATCGCTCTGCGGCACTGAGAAGAACCACTTGTGTCCCACCAGCCGGTAAAACCCTTCCGCCGTTTTCTCCGCGCGGGTGGTATTGCTCAGCACATCGGAGCCCCCTTGCTTCTCGGTCATCCCCATGCCGATCAGCAGGCCGCGCTTCTGGCCGCCAGGCGCGAGGTGGGGATCGTAACGGTCGCTCAGCAGCGGCGACAGCCAGTCGCGAAAGGGCGCGGGCAGGGCGTGCTGCAGCAGGGGCGTCGCGGCGAAGGTCATGGTAATCGGGCACAACGTCCCGGCCTCCACCTGGGCATGAAGCAGAAAGCGGGCGGCACGCGCCACAAACGCGCTTTCGCGGGCATCCTCCTGCCAGGCGAGGTTATGCACCCGGTTCGCGCACAGCCCCTGCATCAGCAGGTGCCAGGCGGGATGGAAGCGTACGTCGTCCAGCCGGGCGCCAGTGGCGTCATAGCGCAGCAGCTCCGGAGGGTTACTGTTGGCCAGGCGTCCCAGCTCCAGCGATTCGGCGGTCCCCAGCTGCTGGCCAATGCTGGCGAGCAGATCGCCATCCCAGCCGGCGCCTTCGCGGACCACCGCTTCACGCAAGGCGGTATCGGACAGGAAAAGATTGCTGTTATTCAGCGGAGTCGGTTGATTAAAAATGGTGTGCGTTTGCCAGTGCATCGTGTCTCCCTCCATCAATGGCGATAGCCATAAGTATGGTTTTCCAGGGGGATTCTCGCCCGCGAAAGCGGTCACAAAAAAGCCATCCCGGAGGATGGCTTTTTTGGAATCGTCGACGGTTCAGCTTAGCTGCGCTGGCGTACCGCTTCAAACAGGCAGATGCCGGTGGCCACCGAGACGTTCAGCGAGGAGACGCTACCCGCCATCGGGATGCTGATCAGCTCATCGCAGTGCTCGCGGGTCAGACGACGCATACCTTCACCTTCAGCGCCCATCACCAGCGCCATCGGGCCGGTCATTTTGCTCTGGAACAGCGTATGGTCGGCTTCTCCAGCGGTCCCGACGATCCAGACGTTCGCTTCCTGCAGCAGACGCATGGTACGCGCCAGGTTGGTCACGCGGATCAGCGGGACGTTCTCCGCCGCGCCGCAGGCCACTTTCTTCGCCGTCGCATTCAGCTGAGCGGAACGATCTTTTGGCACGATCACCGCATGCACACCAGCGGCATCAGCGCTACGCAGGCAGGCGCCGAGGTTGTGCGGATCGGTTACGCCGTCGAGGATCAGCAGGAACGGCTGATCGTGCTGCGCCAGCAGATCCGGCAGATCGTTCTCCTGATACTGACGTCCTGGCTTCACGCGGGCAATGATCCCCTGATGCACCGCGCCTTCGCTCTTCTCATCGAGGAACTGGCGGTTGGCCACCTGAATCACCACGCCCTGCGCTTCCAGGGCATGGATCAGCGGCAGCAGGCGCTTATCCTCACGGCCTTTCAGAATATAAACTTCCTGAAAACGCTCAGGTGCGCGTTCCAGCAGTGCCTGCACCGCATGGATGCCGTAAATCATTTCACTCATTGATGTACTCGTTTTAGGTTCTGTTATCCGTCCCCTTCACCCCGTTCTGCGCCAGCAGACTTCTGGAGTGAAGGGACGTCAATCACTCGGCGATTTTCTTCTTTGCCGCGCGCTTGGCTTTGGTCGCGGCGGCGATTTTCTGTGTTTTCGCCGACGGTTTTTTCGCTTTCTTCTCGCCTTTGGGCTTCGCTTTAGCCTGGTCTTTTTCTTTGCGGAACGCGCTATCCGGCTCGAAGTTCACCTGTTTACCCACCTGGCGGCGACGGCCACCCGGTTTGCCAGAGGTGCTCTTTTTCGCTTTCTCACGGGCGGTTTTGCCAACATTACGCGGCGCACGCTCGCTGGAAATCAGGCTGAAATCAATCTTACGCTCATCCATGTTGACGGCTTCCACGCGGACTTCCACGCGGTCGCCCAGACGATAAGTCTGGCCGCCGGACTCGCCGATCAGCCGCTGGCCAACTTGGTCAAAACGGTAATAGTCGTTATCCAGGGAGGAGACATGCACCAGACCATCGATAAACAGATCGTTCAGGCGGACAAAGAAGCCAAAGCCGGTCACGCTGGCGATGACACCGGAGAAGGTGTTGCCCACCTGATCCTGCATGAAGTCGCACTTCAGCCAGTCGGACACTTCACGCGTCGCTTCGTCGGCGCGGCGCTCGGTCATCGAACAGTGCTGGCCCAGCTGGAGCATCTCTTCCATGCTGTAGTGCCAGCCGCCGGTCTCGGTGCTATTCCCTTTATGTCCCTGCTCTTTTGCCAGCAGATACTTGATGGCGCGGTGTAGCGACAGATCCGGGTAGCGGCGAATCGGCGAGGTGAAGTGGGCGTATGACTGCAGCGCCAGGCCAAAGTGGCCACGGTTTTCCGGATCGTAGACCGCCTGCTTCATGGAGCGCAGGAGCATCGTTTGCAGCATTTCGGCATCCGGACGATCGGCAATGGAGGTCAACAGTTCGGCGTAATCGCGCGGCTCCGGCTTGTTGCCGCCCGGCAGCTCCAGTCCCAGCTCAGCCAGCACGGTACGGAACGAGGTAATCGCTTCGGTGCTTGGCTTATCGTGGATACGGAACAGTGCCGGCTCCTGCGCTTTCTCAACGAAACGCGCGGCGGAGATGTTCGCCAGGATCATACACTCTTCAATCAGCTTATGCGCATCGTTACGCTGAGTCTGTTCGATACGCTCAATACGGCGTTCGGCATTGAAGATGAATTTAGCTTCTTCACTTTCAAATGAGATACCGCCGCGCTCTTCGCGGGCGCTCTCCAGCACTTTGTAGAGGTTATGCAGCTCTTCAATATGCTTCACCAGCGGCGCGTAGTGTTCGCGCAGCTCCTGATCGCCCTGCAGCATATGCCACACTTTGGTGTAGGTCAGGCGAGCATGTGAACTCATCACCGCTTCATAGAACTTAAAGCCGGTCAGGCGGCCTTTTGACGAAATCGTCATCTCGCACACCATACACAGGCGATCGACCTGCGGGTTCAGCGAGCACAGGCCGTTCGACAGCACTTCCGGCAGCATCGGTACCACCTGCGACGGGAAGTAGACCGACGTCCCGCGGCTACGCGCTTCGCCGTCCAGCGGCGTACCAGGGCGCACATAGTAGCTCACGTCGGCGATAGCCACCCACAGACGCCAGCCGCCGCCGCGTTTCTTCTCGCAGTACACCGCGTCATCGAAGTCGCGGGCATCTTCGCCATCAATAGTGACCAGCGGCAGAGAGCGCAGATCGACGCGTCCGGCTTTCGCCTCTTCCGGCACCTGCTCTTTGAGGCCGGAAACTTGTTTTTCCACCGCCGGCGGCCAGACGTAAGGAATTTCATGGGTACGCAGCGCCATATCGACGGCCATGCCGGTGCCCATGTTGTCGCCCAGCACTTCGACGATTTTCCCGACCGCTTTGGTGCGGCGGGTTGGGCGCTGGGTCAGTTCGACCACCACCACGTAGCCCATCCGCGCGCCCATAATATCTTCAGGCGGGATCAGGATATCGAAGCTCAGGCGACTGTCGTCCGGGACGACGAAGCCGACACCAGCGTCGGTGAAGTAGCGGCCAACAATCTGGCTGGTTTTCGGTACCAGCACACGAACGATGCGCGCCTCGCGGCGGCCCTTACGGTCCGCACCCAGCGGCTGGGCCAGCACCTGGTCACCGTGAATACAGGTTTTCATCTGCTCTGACGACAGATACAGATCGTCCTTGCGCCCTTCAACGCGCAGGAATCCATAGCCATCACGGTGGCCAATAACGGTACCTTTGAGGAGATCAAGACGCTCCGGCAGCGCATAGCACTGGCGGCGTGTGAAGACCAGCTGACCGTCGCGCTCCATCGCGCGCAGGCGGCGGCGCAGCGCTTCTATTTGTTCTTCGCCCTCAATATTCAACTCGATGGCCAGCTCATCGCGGCTGGCAGGCTTTTCCCGTTTGGTTAAATGTTCGAGGATAAATTCCCGGCTCGGGATGGGATTCGCGTACTTCTCAGCTTCGCGTTCCTGGAATGGATCTTGTGACATATCGGTTCCTCCGTTGTCATCTCCGGCAGAGTGGCGTCACTCCACCAGTAATAATTTATAAAGCGGTTGATTCTTCTCAACCAAATCAGCCAGCGTATAGTTATCCAGCTCCTTGAGAAAACTCTGCGCGGCTTCAGCTAGCGCCTGTTTCAGACGACAGGCTGGTGTAATGTGGCAAAATTCGCTGCTGCAGTTGACCAGCGATAAGGGTTCAAGGTCGCGCACCACGTCGCCCACGCGGATCTGCCCTGCTGGTTTACCGAGGCGAATGCCCCCATTCTTCCCCCGCACGGCAGTCACGTAGCCCATGCGGCTTAACTGATTGATTATTTTAACCATATGATTACGGGAGACGCCATAGACCTCGGTCACTTCCGAGATGCTGGTCATGCGTCCTTCCGGCAGCGACGCCATATAAATCAGCGCGCGTAATCCGTAATCGGTGAAACTCGTTAACTGCACATAAACCTCAGGGAAAAGAAAACAGGGTATGTCGAGCGACATCATTATTATTGATGATAAACCAGCCAGCGCTCAGGCCGCTAATTTATTTGAAATGGGGCGGGCGAACAGCAAAAACAAGGGCGCCCGAACGGCGCCCCTTGAGAGTGATTACGCGTCGAACGGGTCGCGCAGAATCATGGTCTCGGTACGGTCTGGACCAGTAGAAATGATATCCACCGGCACGCCGGTCAGCTCTTCAATACGCTGAATGTAGTTCAGCGCTGCCTGCGGCAGACCGCTGCGCTCTTTCACGCCGAAGGTGGTTTCGGACCAGCCCGGCATGGTTTCGTAGATAGGCTCGATACCTTCCCAGTTGTCGGCAGCCAGCGGAGTGGTGGTCACTTCACGGCCGTCCGGCATACGGTAGCCGACGCAGATTTTCACTTCTTTCAGGCCGTCCAGGACGTCCAGTTTAGTCAGGCAGAAGCCGGACAGCGAGTTAATCTGCACCGCGCGGCGTACTGCAACCGCGTCCAGCCAGCCGGTACGACGACGACGACCGGTGGTGGCGCCGAATTCGTTACCCTGCTTGCAGAGGAACTCGCCAGTTTCATCAAACAGCTCGGTCGGGAACGGACCCGCGCCTACGCGAGTCGAGTAAGCTTTGATGATACCCAGTACGTAATCCACATAACGCGGACCCAGGCCAGAACCGGTCGCCACGCCACCCGCGGTGGTGTTGGAGGAAGTTACGTACGGATAGGTACCGTGGTCGATATCCAGCAGGGTACCCTGCGCGCCTTCGAACATCACGAAGTCGCCGCGCTTACGCGCCTGATCCAGCAGATCGGAAACATCAACGACCATGCCGGTGAGGATGTCGGCAATCGCCATGACATCGTCCAGCACTTTCTGGTAGTCAACCGCTTCTGCTTTGTAGAAGTTCACCAACTGGAAGTTGTGATATTCCATCACTTCTTTCAGTTTGTCAGCGAAGGTGGCTTTATCAAACAGGTCGCCAACGCGCAGACCGCGACGAGCAACTTTATCTTCGTAAGCCGGGCCGATACCGCGACCGGTCGTACCGATAGCTTTCGCACCGCGTGCTTTCTCACGTGCGACGTCCAGCGCCACGTGATAGTCGAGGATAAGCGGGCAGGCTTCGGACAGCAGCAGACGCTCACGAACAGGGATACCACGGTCTTCCAGACCTTTCATCTCTTTCATCAGCGCAGCCGGAGACAGCACAACACCGTTACCGATGATGCTGGTTACATTCTCACGGAGAATACCTGATGGAATAAGATGGAGGACGGTTTTTTCACCGTTGATTACGAGAGTATGGCCTGCGTTATGGCCACCCTGGTAGCGCACAACATATTTAGCCCGTTCTGTCAGGAGATCGACGATCTTCCCTTTACCTTCGTCACCCCATTGGGTGCCCAGTACGACGACGTTGTTACCCATTTTTCAAAATCACCGTTTGCTTAAAAATGGATTCTACCATCGCTTTTTCAGAGTTACAGCACTTTTTGCATCCAAAATAAGGCAAATCCGACCACTTTTTGATCAGCCAATCGATTTCCTCAACATGTAGTAGATCACAATCCCTGCAACCACAAGTCCGCCGCCAAAGCGGCGCAATAAATTATCCGGTAACTGGCTCAGGCTGGCGACCATTTTGCGCCAGGCGCGAGGATAGAGCAGCGGGCCGAGCCCTTCGAGTACTAAAACCAGCGCCAGCGCCAGCCAAATGGTGGAGTTCATTATCAACCCTAATTGAAAAGTATTATCGTCGCCCTCGCGGGCGTCATCGGCCAGCATGGTGAATTCATTCACTCATTTCACATTGTCCCGTATTTCATCTTCATTATGAACTGGCAAGGTGAAACAAAATTCACAACTAATTGTATTGCTGCATATTTTTTAAATTGTAACTATGCCGTCGCGTACTACAACCCGGTACGTCTACATAATCAGGAAGATTATCATGAGAGAATTAACCGCGTTTGAAATCGAAAATGTGAGCGGCGCAGGCTGGTTACAGGATGGCCTGGCTTCCTTAGGCAGCAAGGTCGGCGCCGCCGCATGGACGATGGGTACCGATGCCCTGAGCATCAACCTGCCGCTGATTGGCACCCTCAATCTGGCCGACCTGGCGCCAGACCTGGGCAAAACCCTGGGCGAAAGCGTTGGGTCGACTATCGGTGGCACCATCGAAAGTGCGCTGGCGAGCCTGCCGGTGATCGGTGGCCTGCTGAACAAACTGCTCGGCAACTAATTCACGCCCCCGCAGTATGAAAAAAGGCGCCTGAAACAGGCGCCTTTTCGCGTTAGCACTTCAGGCTTACACCCTCTGCGGCTTATTTACGCGCCGAATCCGGTGAACGCATATAGCGGAAGAAATCGCTGTCCGGGCTCAGGACCATCACATCCTGGTTGCTCTGGAAGCTCTTCTCATAGGCGCGCAGGCTACGGATAAAGGAGTAGAAGCCTGGATCCTGGCTGAACGCGTCGGCAAACAGTTTTGCCGATTCCGCATCACCTTCACCACGCAGGATACGACCCTGGCGCTCGGCTTCCGCCAGCGTCTTGGTGACTTCGTAGTCTGCGGTCGCGCGCAGTTTCTCAGCTTCTTCCTGACCCTGTGAACGGTGGCGACGAGCAACCGCTTCACGCTCCGCGCGCATACGGTTATAAATCGCTTCCGACACTTCTGCCGGCAGGTTGATCTGTTTGATACGCACGTCGACAACTTCGATACCCAGCGCCGCCATACTGTTCGGGTTGATCACCTGCACTTTGCCGTTGGTTTCCGCTTCCACCCGCTCAGCGGCTTTGGCGATAGCGTCATCAGCCGCCGGGGTGCTGACCTCGTCTTCCGTGCCAGCAGAACCCGAGTTAAGCGCATCGCGCACTTCCAGCGTCAGGCGGCCACGGGAGTCGGTGACGATGTCTTTCACATCCAGACGACCAATTTCAGAACGCAGACGGTCAGAGAATTTACGCTTCAGCAGCACCTCGGCCTGGGAGACGTCGCCGCCGCCGGTTGCCAGGTAGTAACGGCTGAAGTCACTGATGCGCCACTTGATATAGGAGTCGACGATCAGGTCTTTTTTCTCTTTGGTCACAAAACGGTCAGCCTGGTTGTCCATGGTCTGGATACGCGCATCCAGCATCTTCACCGATTCGATAAACGGGATCTTGAAGTGCAGGCCCGGCGCATACACCAGCGGCTTGTTTTCGTCGTCGCGCAGAACTTTACCGAAACGCAGCGTAATCCCGCGCTCGCCTTCCTTTACGACAAAGACTGACATGTAGAGCACTACCAGCACGATGACAATGATCGCGATAACAGATTTACGCATCGTTATTCCCCCTGACGCTGGTAGTCGTTACGCTGCGCGTTAGCGCGGCGTTGGTCCATAATGCTACCCCCGGTTGAGCTCGAGGTTGATGAGGTGCTGGCGCTGCCTGTGCTGGATGCAGGTGGCAGACGCAGCAGATCGCTGGCGTCACTGCTATCGCTCTTTGCTGCCGGCGCAGCGGCGCCTTTCAGCATCTGGTCAAGCGGCAGAACCATCAGATTGCCGTTTTTGCTGTCATTGACCAGCACTTTGCGGGTGTGGCTCAGCACTTTTTCCATGGTTTCGATATACAGACGCTCGCGGGTAATTTCCGGCGCGGCTTTGTATTCCGGCAGGAGCTTAGCAAAGCGAGCCACTTCACCCTGGGCTTCCAGGACGGTCTGGGTCTTGTAGGCACGCGCCTCTTCAAGGATACGCTGCGCCTGGCCATTCGCCCGCGGCTGTACTTCGTTGGTATAAGCTTCCGCTTCACGGATGTACTGCTGCTCGTTCTCACGCGCGGCAATGGCATCGTCAAACGCCGCCTTCACCTCTTCCGGCGGACGTGCCGTCTGGAAGTTGACGTCAAGCAGGGTGATCCCCATGTTGTACGGGCGGATAGTCTCTTCCAGCTCGCGCTGGGTATCGCTACGGATCACAGTACGACCTTCGGTCAGAATGCGATCCATAGTGTATTTGCCGATCACGCCGCGCAGCGCGCTGTCAGTCGCCTGACGCAGACTGTCATCCGCGCTGGTAACGCTAAACAGATAGCGTTCCGGATCGGTGACGCGGTACTGCACGTTCATCTCAACGCGCACGACGTTTTCGTCAGAGGTCAGCATGACGCCGGAAGCGGCCAGTTCACGTACCGACTCCACGTTCACCGCCTGAACGTTATCGATAAAGGTCGGTTTCCAGTTCAGGCCTGGCTCAACCAGATGGCTGAACTTACCAAAACGGGTCACGACGCCGCGTTCGGCTTCTTTAATGGTATAAAAACCGCTGGCCGCCCAGATAATCACTGCCGCCGCGGCAACGATGCCGACAATACGCCCGCCCATCGGTCCGCGAGGGGTCTGCGCGTTATTACCACCGCCCAGTCCGCCCTTGCCGCCGCCGAGCCCGCCAAGTTTTTTACTTAACTTGCGGAAGATATCATCCAGATCCGGCGGCCCCTGCTCGCGACCACCTTTGTTGCCATTTCCCTCAGAGTTGCCGCCAGGTTTGCTGCTCCCCCACGGGTCGCGGTCCTGTCCGTTATTACCGGGCTGATTCCACGCCATGTATATGCTCCATATTTGTTTTTGATATCCCCACAGGGGTCAATATCTTCAGGCAAGCTGCAAGGTTAAACCACATAGTCAACAAGCGTTGGCTCTTGCTTGCAGAGGCGCCGCCAGTCAACGATCGGCATGCGCACCTGCAGACTCACGCTGCCGTCATCCTCCATCCACTCTTTTTCTATCGCCTGAAGCTGATAGAAACGGCTTCTCAGTCGCCCTTCTTTCGGCGGTAAGCGCAGCGTATGCTGGGCCACTTCACCGGAAAGACGTTCCGTTAATGCCTGAAAAAGCAGTGGTACGCCAACCCCGGTCTGGGCTGAAAGCCAGACCCGAATCGGTTTATTTTCATCGTCGCGATCGATGCGCGGTTCAAAATCGTCAAGCATGTCGATTTTGTTCATCACCATCAGCGCGGGGATCTCATCGGCTTCAATCTCAGCGAGAACCGTATTTACCGCATCAATGTTTTCCTGCACACGGACATCCGCCGCGTCAATCACATGCAGCAGCAGCGTCGCCTGACGCGTCTCCTGCAACGTCGCTTTAAACGCGGCTACCAGATCGTGCGGCAGATGGCGAATAAAGCCGACGGTATCGGCCAGCACCGTTTCGCCGACGTCAGGGACGTCAATGCGGCGCAGCGTCGGGTCCAGGGTGGCGAACAGCTGGTTCGCGGCATAGACCTCGGCAGCGGTGATCTGGTTAAAGAGCGTTGATTTTCCGGCGTTGGTGTAGCCCACCAGCGACACGGTTGGAATATCGGCTTTCGCGCGCGACCGCCGCCCCTGCTCACGCTGTTTCTCAACTTTTTCCAGTCGCGACAGGATCTGCATGATGCGGTTACGCAATAAACGACGGTCGGTTTCGAGCTGGGTTTCACCCGGGCCACGCAAACCAATCCCGCCTTTCTGTCTTTCAAGGTGGGTCCAGCCGCGGACGAGGCGGGTTGCCATATGGCGCAACTGCGCCAGCTCAACCTGCAGTTTCCCTTCATGGGTGCGCGCGCGCTGGGCGAAAATATCTAAAATAAGACCGGTGCGATCGATAACCCGGCATTCGCACAGACGTTCCAGGTTGCGTTCTTGCGCCGGACTCAGGGCATGATCGAAGAGCACGACCGACGCGCCGGTCGCTTTAACGGCTTCCGCAATTTCGACTGCCTTACCTTCACCAACAAAATACTTCGGGTGCGGTGCTTTACGGCTACCGGTAATCACCTGCATTGCTTCGACACCGGCGGAAGAGGCCAGAGTTTCAAACTCCTGGAGATCTTCCATATCTTTGTCTTGCGAAAAATAGATGTGTACCAGTACCGCCTGCTCACCGGCGTCATAACGGTCAAACAAGCGTAAACCCCTTATAAAATACCAGCGGGGAACACAGAAAACCTGGCTCCCCGGCGTGGAAAAACAGCACTGGCCTTATTCGGCGTCGTCGCTGTCTTGTTGCGGCGCAGAAGAGCCCTGCGCGCTACCACCGTGGTGATAGTTACTGGAACCGCCGCCAGCATTATTGCTGTGGTGAGACACCGGGCGAGACGGGACAACAGTAGAAATTGCGTGCTTATAGACCATCTGGCTGACCGTGTTCTTCAACAGGATCACGAACTGATCGAAAGACTCAATTTGCCCTTGCAGCTTGATACCATTCACCAAATAAATAGAAACCGGAACGCGTTCCCGACGCAAAGCGTTCAGGAACGGATCTTGTAAAGATTGCCCCTTAGCCATTCTCTCTTTTCCTTATATGTATGCTTGTTTTGTACTCAGAACCTTACGATTCTTAAAAAAAATTACGCACGATACCGTTCAATTGTACACGTTCAGTTCTGGCTCGCACCAACAACCTGTAATACTTTGTTGAGCGCTTGTTCAGGTTGTTCACTGTCTAACCAGTGCACACCTTCCCAACCGCGCAGCCAGGTGACCTGACGTTTGGCTAACTGTCTCGTGGCGCAAACACCTCGATAAACCATCTCATCATAAGGGATCTCGCCATTGAGGTATGACCACATCTGGCGGTATCCAACACAACGGATGGAAGGCATATCCGTATGCAAATCTCCGCGGGCAAAAAGCGCCCGTACTTCTGCTTCAAAACCTGAAGCTAACATCTGATGAAAACGCTGTTCTATGCGTTGATGGAGCAGTTCACGGCTCGCCGGGGCGATGGCGAACTGATGCACCTGATATGGCAGAGCGTCTCCTGACGTTTGCGTCAGTTCCGTTAAAGTTTTACCCGAAATGAAAAAAACTTCCAGTGCCCGGGAAAGCCTTTGCGGATCATTTGGATGAATACGCGCAGCAGCCACGGGATCAATTTCCTGTAATTGCTGATGTAACGCGTTCCACCCCTGCTCTGCGGCCTGCTGCTCAATCCGCGCTCTGACCTCTGGGTCAGCCGACGGTAAGGGCGACAATCCTTCCAGCAACGCTTTGAAATACAACATCGTTCCGCCGACTAACAGCGGAATACGCCCGGCGGCGACAATATCGGCCATCGCCGCCAGCGCGTCGCGGCGAAAATCAGCCGCGGAATAGGCTTCTGCGGGATCCAAAATATCCAGCAGCCGGTGCGGCGCAGCGCTAAGCTCCGCGGCATCCGGTTTGGCAGTGCCAATATCCATTCCCCGATAAATGAGGGCGGAATCAACACTAATCAACTCTACTGGCAAAACTTTACGTAAGGCTATCGCCAGCGCGGTTTTACCTGAGGCCGTCGGGCCCATTAAAAAAATTGCCTTGGGCAGGCTCGCCTCGGTTACATCATTCATCTTTCAGGGCATTCATCGCCGAATGGAGATCTACAGGTTGTAACAGGCCACCCGGCGGCGTTTTCACCAGCTGCGGGCAAAGACGTTCGACGTCCGCCAGCAGCGCAATCGCCTGCGCCATATTCCATGACGCCTGTTCGCTCGTCAGATTACGCGCCATCCATTGGGCGATGTTGCCGACGTCGAATGCGTTTTGCTGCGCCAGGTAGCCTATCAGTTCAGGAATCAAGATTTGTAAATTTTGTTGTCTTAAGGGTAAAGGGACCGCGCGCACCGTCACGTGCAGGGCATCGGTATGAAGCTCGATCCCCAACTGCGTCAGCGCCGACTGCGCAGCGGCCAGCGCCCGCTTCTCCCCTTCCGTGACTTTTAACCGCAACGGGATCAGCAGCGGCTGGGCACATACCGCTTCCGTACCCGGCGTCAACTGCGCCTGGCGCAGCCAGCGCTCGGCAACGGTCAACGACAGCAGCGCCAGACTGCCCTCGCGCTCCAGCAGCGCGCAATCGCCGCCGACAATCGTCAGCACTCTGCCAAAACTCTGACTGTGACCAGCCAGTTCCGCCGGGGCGGCGGACGGCTGCGCGGGTCGCGGAGCGGCGGGCGTGTCGAGCAACTGACGATAAAGCGCGCCCTGCTGCTTCTGGTAACCGGGCTGCGCATGCGGCCAGCTCGCGCCGCCAGAACTGCCGCCGGAGGCAGCCGGCTCACGCGACGATGTGATGCTGAATCGGGTTGCCGCTTCACGCGCTTCCGACGGCCGAGCAAACTGGTTGCCGCCTGCGGCGATGCGATTCTCCGGCATCTGGCGCGGCGTCGGCGGGTCGTCTTTTTCCGCCAGCGGCGCATCAAGCTGCTGCTGCAGCACGCTCAGTACGCCCTGGTAGATAAAGTCATGCACCAGGCGAGACTGATGGAAACGCACCTCATGCTTGGCCGGATGGACGTTCACATCCACCTGATGGGGATCGATCTCCAGATACAGCACAAACGCCGGCTGCTGATCGGCGCCCAGCTTGTCTTCACAGGCCTGGCGGATAGCATGATTGATCAGCCGGTCGCGCATCATCCGGCCGTTGACGTAACAGTACTGAATTTCCGCCAGCGCCGGGGTGGTATGGAGCGGATCGGCAACCCAGCCGCGCAGGGTCAGATCGCCATGCTGCCACTCGATCGCCAGCGCATGTTCGAGAAAAGCGGCGCCGCAAATGGTTCCCAGCCGCCGCTCCCGCTGGCCATCCTGCGCCACTGCCCGATACTGTCGTATCACCTTACCGTTATGGTTGAGGTTAATGGTGACGTCGAAGCGCGCCAGCGCAATGCGGCGCACCACCTCGTCAATGTGGCCGAACTCGGTTTTTTCGGTGCGCATAAATTTGCGCCGCGCCGGCGTGTTGTAGAACAGATCGAGGACTTCCAGGGTGGTGCCAACCGGGTGCGCCGCCGGCTTCACCGTTACCGCCTGATCGCGGCCTTCGGCATAAGCCTGCCAGGCTTCCTGCTGCTCCGCCGTGCGCGAAGTCAGCGTTAAGCGCGCCACCGAACTGATACTGGCCAGCGCTTCGCCGCGAAAGCCGAGGCTGATAATCGCCTCCAGATCGTCAAGCGAGGCGATCTTACTGGTCGCATGACGAGCCAGGGCCAACGCCAGCTCGTCTTTTTTGATGCCGCTGCCGTTATCGCGGATGCGAATGAGCTTCGCGCCGCCGCGTTCTATATCAATGTCAATCCGCGTAGCGCCAGCATCAAGACTGTTCTCAACCAGCTCTTTTACCACCGACGCGGGCCGCTCCACCACTTCGCCGGCGGCAATCTGGTTGGCGAGCTGCGGCGGCAGAACCTGAATCGGCATCCCCTGCTCCTTAGTTAATCAACATCCCGCCTGGCGCTGCGGCGCTGGCGGTCTGCGCCGCCTCGCCGCGAGGCGCCGACTGCAGCGGATGCTGCATAAAGTAGTTGCGCAGGCCGTTATAAATCGCCTCCGCAATCTGCTCCTGGTAATCATCGCTCCCCAGCAGCCGCTCTTCACCGTTGTTACTGATAAAGCCCGTTTCCACAAGGATCGACGGGATATCCGGCGAGCGCAATACACCGAGGCTGGCATGCTCCGGGCGGCGTTTGTGCAGGTTGCCAATGCGCTGCAGCTGGCTCAGCACGTTGGTCGCCACATCGTAGCCGACGCGCTGGGAATGACCGAACTGCAGATCCAGCACCGCCTGGCTCAGGTAGGGGTCGGCCTGGCTGTTCGCCAGCACGTCGCCTGCCCCGCCGAGCAGTTCAGACTGCTTCTCATGCTGCTCGAGCCAACCGGCCATTTCGCTGTTGGCGCGACGGTTCGAGAGCACCCACACCGAGGCGCCGGTCGCATCGCGGTTTGGCGCGGCATCAGCATGGATAGAGACGAGGAAGTTGGCGTTTTGCTTACGCGCCACGTCAGAGCGGCCCATCACCGAAATAAAGTAATCTCCGTCGCGGGTCAGCACCGGCTTAAACTGCGGATCGGCGTTCAGTAACGCCCGCAGCTTGCGCGCGATAGCGATAGTGACGTTCTTCTCTTTGGTGCCATTCGGACCAATTGCGCCAGGATCCTGACCGCCGTGTCCGGCATCGATGGCGATAATCACCTTATCATCCGCCGACACCGTACGGGCCGCCGGGCGAGTCACGGTCTGATTGTTGGTCATCGCCGGCTGGGAGGAGGTCATCGCCGTCTGCCGTTCATGACCCGACGAGCTGAACGGGTTACGCCCTGACGTCGCCGTCCGGGAAGGCATCACCGGCGGCGGGTCAGCCCGTTTCACCACCACAGGCGGCGGTGGCGGTGGCGGCGGTGCGTCGGCGTTGATGGTAAAGACCACCGTGTAATTCGCCCCGTTCTGCTGCTTCACCGCTCGCGTTTTACCATCTTCCGTCAGATCCACCAGCAGACGCAGCGTCTGCGTATCCTGCGGCGTACCGGCGCGAATACTCTTCACCAGGTTGCTGCCGCTAAACTGCAGCGGTAGTCCCTGCAATACGCCGGTCTGCTTGATATCCAGCGCGACCAGACGTTTACCCTGTGGGGTAAAGGAGTACTCCGGCTCACCGACAAAGCTTAGGGTAATACGGGCCTGCTGGTCTCCGTTAGAGACCTGGATATCGGATAAACTCGCCGCAGTGGCGTGAAGACTCGACAGCATTAGCGCAGCGGCAAGCCAGGTGGTTATGCGATACTTCATCCCGTCATCCTTCAGGCTAAATGGCTAAACGCGCCAGTAAAGACTCACCCCGTGAGGAGATCGCGGTAATACGCGCCTCACGCCCTTGTGCCTGGTAATCAAGGTGAATTTCAACATCCGGGTCAGGCAGGACACCTGCGCCTTGCTGCGGCCATTCCACCAGGCAGATGGCATCGTCGGCAAAATAATCACGGATCCCCATAAATTCGAGTTCCTCAGGATCCGCCAGTCGGTAGAGATCGAAGTGATATACCATCAGATTCTCGAGGGTATACGGCTCCACCAGGGTATAGGTTGGGCTTTTGACATTGCCGCGGTGACCGAGCGCCTGCAAAAAGCCGCGGCTGAAGGTCGTTTTCCCCGCGCCTAAATCACCATACAGATAAATCACGGTGGCGCCGGTACAGGCCTGCGCGATGCGGTCGCCAAGGGCCAGCGTGGCCTGCTCATCGGGTAAAGGAATCACTCGGTTAATCATGGTCTACGTCAATCACATCCGGGTTAACAACACGCCTGAGCGTGGAAAAGAGATCGGTCGCCAGCATACCGCGGGTGCCCTCGCGAGCGGCCACCCGGTCGGCGGCATCGCCATGAGCGACGCACCCGGCACAGGCTGCATCATACGGCGTCAGGTGCTGTCCTAACAATGCGGCAATAATGCCGGTAAGCACATCGCCCATCCCGCCGCTGGCCATCCCGGCATTGCCGGCATCGATAATGCCCATCGCCCCGCTTTCACTGGCCACCACCGTGCCTGCGCCTTTCAGCACAACCACGCCACCATACCGTTTTACCAGACGCTGCGCAGAAAGTAAGCGATCGCTTTCAATTTCTGCCACGCTAACGTTCAGCAGACGGGCCGCTTCGCCGGGGTGCGGCGTTAACACGCGATTGTGACGTTTATCGGGATTGAATGCCAGCAGGTTCAGCGCGTCAGCGTCCCAGACCATCGGTTTGTTAAAACTTTCCACCGTGCGCAGGGCGCTGCGCCCCCATTCGCGCTGCCCCAGACCCGGGCCAATCGCCACTACATCAGCCCATTCCAGCGCGGCTTTCAGGGTCTGCGGCGTCAGTTCATCTACCATTAATTCCGGCCGCACGGTGACAATGGGTGCCACGTTCTCCGGGTGAGTAAGCACTCGCACCAGCCCTGCACCGCTGCGTAGGGCCGCTTCACCGCACATACGGATAGCGCCTGCTGTGCCGCGATCGCCGCCGACAATCACCAGCTTGCCGTGATCGCCCTTATGGGAGGTGGCCCGCCGCGGCGGCAGCCAGTCGGCGAGGTGGGCGGCGCAAAACCGCGTCAGGGGAGTACTTTGCCCGGCGAGCCAGCGCTCGAGCCCAAGGGCATGATGATGGAGATGCCCGACGACATCCCGCGCCTTGCCGGTCAGCAGCCCGGGTTTGAGGGCGATAAAGGTCAGGGTGTGGTCGGCCTGAACCACTGCACCTGGGGTCGCGCCGGTCTGCGCATTCAGGCCGGAAGGGATATCCAGCGCCACCACCGGCGCCGGGTGGTGGTTCGCCTGGTGGATGAGCGCCGCGACGGGATCGCGCGGCGCACTGCGCAGACCGGTGCCGAGCAGGCCATCAATAATCAGTGAGATATCGTCGGGCCACGGGATAGTCGCCGCATGGATCACGCCGCCGGCGTTAAGCCACGCCTCCCGCGCCGCCTGCGCCTCTTCCGGCAGCGGGCTGTCACTCTCTACCGCCAGCAGCGTCACCCGCCGCCCCGCGGCCTGTGCCAGACGCGCGACAACATATCCGTCGCCGCCGTTGTTGCCATGTCCGCAGAGGATCAGCCAGTGCGCGCTGGCGGGATAAGCGCGGCTGGCCAGCTGAAAGGCCGCCTCGCCCGCGCGCTGCATCAGTTCGAACAGCGTCAGCCCCAGGCTGTCCGCCGCCTCTCGTTCGGCCAGGCGCAGCGCCTCCGCAGGCCAAATGTTGTATGGTATACTGTCAGGGTTTTTCGTCATTGTATGGTCCATCATGTCACAGCCCCTCGATCTCGTTCAGTTAGCGCAACAAATCAAACAGTGGGGCACAGAGCTCGGGTTCCAGCAGGTGGGTATCGCCGATACCGACCTCAGCGCTAGTGAACCCAAACTGCAGGCATGGCTGGATAAACAATACCACGGCGAAATGGAGTGGATGGCCCGTCACGGTATGATGCGCGCCCGTCCCCACGAACTGCTGCCCGGTACGTTACGCGTTATCAGCGTGCGGATGAACTATCTGCCCGCCAACGCCGCCTTTGCCCGCACCCTGAAAGATCCCGCACTGGGTTACGTCAGCCGTTATGCCCTCGGGCGTGATTATCATAAGCTGCTACGTAATCGCCTGAAAAAACTGGGGGAGAAGATTCAGGAACAGTGTGCTTCGCTCAATTTTAGACCTTTTGTCGATTCCGCGCCTATCCTGGAGCGGCCAATCGCAGAAAAAGCGGGCCTTGGCTGGACAGGTAAGCACTCACTTATCTTAAGCCGCGACGCGGGATCATTCTTTTTCCTCGGCGAACTGCTGATCGATCTGCCTCTACCGGTCGACAGCCCGGTTGCGGAGGAGTGCGGACGCTGCGTCGCCTGCATGACCATCTGCCCCACCGGCGCCATCGTTGAGCCCTACACCGTCGACGCCCGGCGCTGCATCTCCTATCTCACCATTGAACTGGAAGGCTCTATCCCGGAGGAGTTCCGTCCGCTTATCGGCAACCGTATTTACGGTTGTGATGATTGTCAGTTGATCTGTCCGTGGAACCGTTTCTCACAGCTCACCGATGAAGAGGATTTCAGTCCACGCAAAGCGTTGCATGCGCCACCGCTGGTGGAGCTGTTCGCCTGGAGCGAAGCGTGGTTTCTGAAGGTAACCGAAGGGTCGGCGATTCGTCGCATTGGCCACCTGCGCTGGCTGCGCAATATCGCCGTCGCGCTGGGCAATGCGCCCTGGGATGAAGCCCATCTTCGCGCGCTGGAGAGTCGCCGGGGTGAGCACCCGCTTCTCGACGAGCACATCGAATGGGCTATCGCTGAGCAAATAAACAAGCGGAACGCCGACGCCGTCGAAGTACAACTGCCGAAAAAATTACGACTGGTCAGGGTGGTAGAGAAAGGCTTGCCGCGCGACGCCTGATTCATTCACAGGCTGTGAATAAAATCTAAAACACATTGCGTTTCAAGGCGCAGACCGAGGTCAAGTGATCGGATTAACATTTCGAAATGAAATTTAATTTTTAAATTTCAATGGCATATAAAGATACTATTTACAAAGCGAAGCATTTACGCCGTCAAAGACGGAACGACAACCTGTGGATAACTCTGTTCACAGTATTTCTGGATATCAAATGAAAATCATCCCCGGCGCTGGATTGCACTGTGGATAAATAAGAGATGGAAGAAAATTTGGAGCGGGAAACGAGACTCGAACTCGCGACCCCGACCTTGGCAAGGTCGTGCTCTACCAACTGAGCTATTCCCGCTTAATCATCGTCATTCAAGCTACCGTGTAGCAACCTGAATACTGCGACTGGTGTGGTATGTCTTTCAAATTTTGGAGCGGGAAACGAGACTCGAACTCGCGACCCCGACCTTGGCAAGGTCGTGCTCTACCAACTGAGCTATTCCCGCTTAATCTTCGGCTTTCGCCTCGCATCTGCGAGTTGAAACCCTGTGATCAGGATGGTGCTTTCAAATTTTGGAGCGGGAAACGAGACTCGAACTCGCGACCCCGACCTTGGCAAGGTCGTGCTCTACCAACTGAGCTATTCCCGCGTTACTGCTTTTTTTGCCATATTTTGATGGCGTCGTAATTTGCATTTCTGCGTCGTTACGGGAGGCGCATTATACGAGAATTCGATGCCCCTGCAACCCCCTGACGATCACTTTTTTGCGTTTTTTGTTTAAATGGACATTTTCTCGCCACCTACGCCGCTGAATTGTATAAATAAGCGTCATAACGGGCAAAATTGCTTTTTCCGCCCGGCTGAATGACGCAAAATCGCTCGCATCATAGTGCGGTGGCGCGACGTATAACGTGGCCACCACGACGCCAAACAGGGAATTAGCATGAGAAAAGTCCTCACCGTCCTGCTGCTGAGCACGCTGGCCATCGGAACCGCGTCAGCCGAGACGCTCCATTTTGGCACTACCACGGCCAATCCGCCGTTTGTCACCGCCAACGGCAAAAATCAGCCCGTCGGCTTCGATATCGATCTCGCTCACGCCCTGTGCCAGCAGATGCAGGCGCAGTGCCAGTTTACGGCGCAGCGTTTCGATACCCTGATCCCGGCATTGCGCTTTAAGAAGTTTGATGCGGTGATTGCCGGTATGGAAGTGATCCCAATGCGCGAGAAGCAGGTCGCCTTTAGCCGCCCCTATCGCCAGGCCCTCTCCGGGGTGGTGATCGTCAATAAAGATGTCGCCCATACCTTTGCCGATCTGAAAGCCAAAAAAATCGGCGTGGTGAAAGGCACGCTGCACCAGCACTATCTGCGCAATAAGCAGAAGGCCGTGCAGGCGATCCCTTACGACGACGTCGCCAGCGCTTTAGCCGCGCTGAAAGCCGGCGAAATAACCGGCGTCATGAGCGACTTCGCCACCCTTGACGCCTGGCAACAAGAGAACCCTGACTACGCCATCATGGATGAGCGGGCCACCGACCCGGCTTATTACGGTAAGCAGTATGCGATTGCGGTGCGCAAAGACGATCCGGAGTTGCTGAATGCCATCAACGATGCCCTGACCGCGGTCATGGCGACGCCTGACTTCCAGCAGATGCAGCAAAAGTGGTTTAAATAATCAGAAAGATGTACCGGGCCGCACCAGGCCCGGTATTGGTTTACAGCTTAATGAAATGCTCGCGATAGTAGGCCAGCTCGGCAACCGACTCGCGGATATCGTCCATCGCCTGATGGGTGCCCTGCTTTTTAAAGCCGTCGAGAATTTCCGGCTTCCAGCGGCGAGCCAGCTCTTTCAGCGTGCTGACGTCCAGATAGCGGTAGTGGAAATAGGCTTCCAGTTGCGGCATGTACTTAAACAGGAAGCGACGATCCTGGCCGATGCTGTTGCCGCAGATCGGCGACTTGCCCGCCGGCACCCACTGCTTAAGAAACTCAATGGTCGCCAGTTCGGCATCGTGCTCGCTGACGGCGCTGGCCTTCACGCGATCCACCAGTCCGCTGCCGGTATGCGTCCGCACATTCCACTCGTCCATTAATGCCAGCTGAGCATCCGACTGATGCACGGCGATGGTCGGCCCTTCAGCCAAAATGTTCAGGTTGGCATCGGTCACCAGGGTGGCGATTTCGATAATGCGATCGCGCTCCGGATCCAGCCCTGTCATCTCAAGATCGATCCAAATGAGGTTGTTTTCATTTGCACTCATGCTATTTTCCACCCTTCTTGCGTGACTATATTCATCTAAAATAGCGTGTATCATAGAGGTTTTGCCCCATCAGGGCGACCAGGAGCCAGTTCGATTGAGTAAAAATAAACTCTCCAAAGGCCAGCAGCGCCGCGTCAACGCCAACCACCAGCGCCGCCTGAAAACCACTGCGGAGAAGGCCGACTACGATGACAACCTGTTTGGCGAAACGTCGGAAGGCATTGTCATCAGTCGCTTTGGTATGCATGCCGACGTCGAATCCGCTGACGGTAGCGTCCATCGCTGCAACATTCGCCGGACAATCCGTTCGCTGGTCACCGGCGACCGCGTGGTCTGGCGGCCGGGTAAAGACGCCGCCGACGGCGTAAACGTCAAAGGGATCGTCGAAGCGGTGCACGAGCGCGCCTCCGTCCTGACGCGTCCGGATTTTTACGACGGCGTGAAGCCTATCGCCGCCAATATCGATCAGATCGTGGTGGTTTCCGCGATCCTGCCTGAACTGTCGCTGAATATTATCGATCGCTATCTGGTGGCCTGCGAGGCGCAGGATATCGAGCCGTTAATCGTTCTGAATAAAATCGATCTGCTGGATGACGATGGCCTGCGCTTCGTCAATGAGCAAATGGACATCTACCGCAATATCGGCTACCGCGTGCTCATGGTCTCCAGCCGGACTCAGGACGGCCTCAAGCCGCTGGAAGCGGCCCTGACCGACCGCATCAGCATTTTCGCCGGGCAGTCCGGGGTCGGTAAATCGAGCCTGCTGAACGCCCTGCTGGGGCTGAATGAGGATCAAATCCTCACCAATGATGTCTCGGACGTTTCCGGCTTAGGCCAGCACACCACCACCGCGGCGCGCCTCTACCACTTCCCGCACGGCGGCGATGTGATTGATTCGCCGGGCGTTCGTGAATTCGGCCTCTGGCATCTGGAAGCGGAACAAATCACCCATGGCTTTGTCGAATTCCATGATTATTTAGGCCATTGCAAATACCGCGACTGTAAACACGATAACGATCCTGGCTGTGCGCTTCGCGAAGCGGTAGAGAACGGCAAGATCGCCGAAAGCCGTTTTGAGAACTACCACCGCATCCTCGAAAGCATGGAGCAGGTACAGGTAAAAACGCGTAAAAACTTTTCCTCGTCCGATGACTGATCATTAAGCTGAGCATCACGTCAGGCTCTGCCAGGACGCGGTCAAACTGCGACTAACGCGGATGCCATTTGGCGAGGTTTACGTATAGAATCGTCCCCTTTTTTCAGGACCCCGCCCGCGGGCGGGGTCAGGAACGACATATCATGGCCTGGAGGCTACTTTGTTAAACGATCTTAAACTTTCACTGCAATACATTCTGCCTAAACTGTGGCTCACCCGCCTCGCAGGCTGGGGTGCGAGCAAACGCGCAGGTTGGTTGACGAAACTGGTCATCGATCTGTTCGTGAAATACTACAAGGTCGATATGAAAGAGGCGCAGAAGCCGGATACCGCGGCTTATCGCACCTTCAACGATTTCTTTGTGCGTCCGCTGCGCGACGACGTTCGC
This sequence comes from Klebsiella sp. X1-16S-Nf21, assembly GCF_002837615.1. Taxonomy (NCBI): domain Bacteria; kingdom Pseudomonadati; phylum Pseudomonadota; class Gammaproteobacteria; order Enterobacterales; family Enterobacteriaceae; genus Klebsiella; species Klebsiella sp. X1-16S-Nf21. The sequence continues at coordinate 30,122 of NZ_PJDK01000026.1, read as the reverse complement.
CCGCTGAATACCGATCCCAACGTGCTGGTGATGCCGGCAGACGGCGTGATCAGCCAGCTTGGCGCCATTGAAGACGATAAAATCCTGCAGGCCAAAGGTCATGACTACAGCCTGGAAGCCCTGCTGGCCGGCAACTATCAAATGGCCGACCTGTTCCGTAACGGAAGCTTCGCCACCACCTATCTGTCGCCGCGCGACTATCACCGCGTGCACATGCCGTGCAACGGCATCCTGCGCGAAATGATCTACGTTCCTGGCGACCTGTTCTCGGTTAACCATCTGACGGCGCAGAATGTGCCTAACCTGTTCGCCCGTAACGAGCGCGTCATCTGCCTGTTTGATACTGAGTTTGGCCCAATGGCGCAAATTCTGGTGGGCGCGACTATCGTCGGCAGCATCGAAACCGTGTGGTCCGGCACCGTGACCCCGCCGCGCGAAGGCATTATTAAACGCTGGACCTGGCCCGCGGGTGACAGCGAAGGCTCCGTCGCCCTGCTGAAAGGCCAGGAGATGGGCCGCTTCAAACTGGGTTCCACCGTGATCAACCTGTTTGCCCCGGGCCAGGTGAAGCTGGTCGACTCGCTGCAAAGCCTGTCCGTGACTAAAATCGGCCAACCGCTGGCGACCGCCGTGGAAGCCAGCACCGCTGCTGAACCCGCGCCGTTACCGGAAGAAGAGATCCGCGCCGAACACCGCGCCAGCCCGCTGGTTGACGATACACAAGACCAAGGTTAATTCTTCAGCAAAAAGGGTTATGCCGTGCGCCTGATATACACTTTCCTGTTGGCCTTGAGCCTCAGTTTCGGGGCGTACGCTGCGACAGCCCCGGATGCTAAACAGATAACCCAGGAACTGGAACAGGCGAAGGCGGCAAAGCCCGCCCAGCCTGAAACCGTTGAAGTTCTGCAGTCCGCGCTGAACGCGCTTGAGGAGCAAAAATCGTCCCTCGAGCGCGCCCGTCAGTATCAGGACGTTATCGATAATTTCCCCAAACTGTTTCAAAGCCTGCGCTCCCAGCTCAACAATCTGAGCGAAGAACCGCGCCAGGTGCCAACCGGCCTGACCGCCGATGCGCTGAACCAGGAGATCCTGCAGGTCAGCAGCCAGCTGCTGGAATCGAGCCGCCAGGCGCAGCAGGAGCAGGATCGCGCGCGTGAAATCGCCGACTCCCTGAACCAGCTGCCGCAACAGCAAACCGATGCCCGTCGTCAGCTCAATGAGGTTGAGCGCCGCATCGGCACGCAAACCGGCAACAATGCTCTCGCCCAGGCGCAGAATCTTGCCCTGCAGGCGGAATCGGCGCGCCTGAAGGCGCTGGTGGATGAACTCGACCTCGCCCAGCTTTCCGCCAACAACCGCCAGGAGCTGTCGCGCGCCCGTTCCGAGCTGGCGCAAAAGCAGAGCGAACAACTGGATGCCTATCTGCAGGCGCTGCGCAATTTACAGAACAGCCAGCGCCAGCGGGAGGCGGAAAAGGCGCTGGAGAGCACCGAACTGCTGGCGGAGAACAGTGAAAACCTGCCGCCGGACATCACCGCGCAGTTCAAGGTCAACCGGGAGCTCTCCCAGGCGCTGAACCAGCAGGCGCAGCGCATGGATCTGGTGGCCTCCCAGCAGCGGCAGGCGACGAATCAAACGCTGCAGGTGCGCCAGGCGTTAAACACCCTGCGCGAGCAATCGCAGTGGCTGGGCTCTTCCAACCTGCTGGGTGAAGCCTTACGCGCCCAGGTGGCGCGACTGCCGGAACGCCCTCGCCCACAGCAGCTGGATACGGAAATGGCACAGTTGCGCGTGCAGCGTCTGCGCTTTGAAGATTTACTCAGTAAGCAACCACAGCTGCGGCAGATCCGTCAGGCCGACGGCCAACCGCTGACCAGCGAGCAGAACAAGATCCTGCAGGCGCAGCTGCGCACGCAGAACGAGCTGCTGAACTCGCTGCTGCGCGGCGGCGATACTCTGATGCTGGAGCTCACTAAGCTGAAGGTCGCCAACGGCCAGCTGGAAGACGCGCTGAAAGAGATCAACGAAGCGACCCACCGCTATCTGTTCTGGACTTCGGACGTCAGCCCCATCGGCTTCTCCTGGCCGCTGGAGATTGTCCAGGATCTACGGCGTCTGATCTCCCTGGATACCATCAGCGAGCTGGGCAAAGCCAGCGCGATGATGCTCACCAGCAAAGAGACCTTGCTGCCGCTGTTTGCCGCCCTGCTGCTGGTTGGCTTTAGCATCAGCTCCCGACGCCATTTCACCCGCTTCCTTGAGCGCTCCAGCGCCCGGGTGGGGAAAGTCACCCAGGATCACTTCTGGCTGACGCTGCGCACGGTCTTCTGGTCGATACTGGTGGCCTCGCCGCTGCCGGTGCTGTGGATGACGCTCGGCTATGGCCTGCAGTCCGCCTGGCCCTTCCCGCTGGCGGTGGCGATAGGCGATGGGGTCACGGCGACCGTGCCTTTGCTGTGGGTGGTGATGATCTGCGCCACCTTCGCCCGGCCAAACGGGCTGTTTATCGCCCACTTCGGCTGGCCGCGTAACCGCGTGGCGAAAGCGATGCGCTACTACCTGATGAGCATCGGGCTGATTGTGCCGCTGATTATGGCGCTGATCATGTTTGATAATCTTAACGACCGCGAGTTCTCCGCTTCGCTGGGCCGCCTGTGCTTCCTGTTGATCTGCGGCGCGCTGGCGGTGGTTACCCTGAGCCTTAAGCACGCCGGTATTCCGCTCTATCTGGATAAAGAGGGGAATGGCGACAATATGGTGAACCGCCTGCTGTGGAACCTGATGCTTGGCGCCCCGCTGGTGGCCATGCTGGCGGCCGCCGTCGGCTACCTCGCCACCGCTCAGGCGCTGCTTGCGCGTCTGGAAACCTCGGTCGCCATCTGGTTCCTGCTGCTGGTGGTCTATCACATCATCCGCCGCTGGATGCTGATCCAGCGCCGCCGGCTGGCCTTCGACCGGGCCCGCCACCGTCGCGCGGAAATTCTCGCCCAGCGCGCCCGCGGCGAAGATGAGCCCGTTCACGTCAGCAGTCCGGAGGGGTCGGTGGAGACGGAGGTCAGCGAGGTCGATCTCGATGCCATCAGTACCCAGTCGCTGCGGCTTGTGCGTTCCCTGCTGATGCTGATCGCGCTGCTGTCGGTCATCGTGCTGTGGTCGGAAATTCATTCGGCGTTTGGCTTCCTTGAGAATATCTCGCTGTGGGACGTGACCTCGACGGTACAAGGGGTGGAAAGCCTTGAGCCGATCACGCTTGGCGCGGTGTTGATTGCCATTCTGGTGCTGATCATCACCACTCAGCTGGTGCGCAACCTGCCCGCGCTGCTGGAACTGGCGATCCTCCAGCATCTCGATTTAACGCCCGGCACCGGCTACGCCATCACCACCATCACCAAATATCTGCTGATGCTCGTCGGCGGGCTGGTGGGCTTCTCGATGATCGGTATTGAGTGGTCGAAGCTGCAGTGGCTGGTCGCCGCGCTGGGTGTGGGTCTCGGGTTTGGCCTGCAGGAGATCTTCGCCAACTTTATCTCCGGCCTGATTATCCTGTTTGAGAAGCCGATCCGCATCGGCGATACAGTCACCATTCGCGACCTGACGGGCAGCGTCACCCGCATTAATACCCGTGCGACCACCATCAGTGACTGGGACCGGAAAGAGATTATCGTGCCGAACAAGGCGTTCATCACCGAACAGTTTATCAACTGGTCGCTGTCAGACTCAGTCACCCGCGTGGTGCTGACGGTGCCGGCACCCGTGGATGCCGATACCGACGAGGTCACGAAAATTCTCATTGCCGCGGCGCATCGCTGCTCGCTGGTCATCGATACCCCGGCGCCGGAAGCGTTTCTCGTCGACCTGCAGCAGGGGATCCAGATTTTCGAGCTGCGTATTTTTGCCGCGGAGATGGGGCATCGCATGCCGCTGCGCCATGAGATGCATCAGCTGATCCTGGCGGGCTTCCGCGAACATGGCATTGATATGCCGTTCCCTCCGTTCCAGATGCGTTTGGAAAGTATCGACGGCAGGCAAAGCAGTAAAACCATGACCTCGGCCGGAAAAACCAGCCGCCGTACGGCTGGTAGCCTGTAAACCATCCCCTGCCCGGCTGCACCGCCGGGCAGGTTCTTTAACTCTCCATCACCAGCGCTCCGGACGCCATGCGCCGACGGTAGCTTTCGTAGATCCCCAGCGCCAGCAGTGAGAAGAAGATCGGTCCACCGACCATCCACAGGGTACTGTTCCAGTCCCCGCTGTCGATGACGGGTTGGATAATGGTGAAGATATTGGCGAAAGTCACCACCAGCAACACCACGCCGGTCGCCAGCAGCGTCGACGAACGGTTTTTGAAAATCACGAACGGTCGGTCAAGATGCGTTTTCGCCTTGAAGAACGGGAAGGCGATGGTCAGGAATAGATAGGGCAAGGTCATGGAGACATTGGCCATCAGCGTCAGCTTGTTATAAAACGCGGAAGCGCTATCCCCACCGAACGATACCAGTACGATAAACACCCCGACCAGCAGACACTGCAGCCACATCGCCGCGGCGGGCATGCCGTTGACGTTGAGACGGGTCATCACCGACGGCCAGAGCGCTTTTGGCGTGCCCTGGATAATCGCTTTCAGGGGAGAATAGCTGAGGGTGAAGAACGCGCCGGTGTAAGCGAGAAACATCGACAGGCCGGTAATACGGGCGAACCAGACTCCGGTCAGGGCCGCCGACTCTGGCGTCAGGTGCAGAGCCTGGCCGAGCGTCGTCCCAAGGCTGGTCATCAGCACATAGGTGATGTTGCCGAGGTTGGTCGAACGCGCGCCAAGCACCTGCTGCCAGTTGGCGCTCACGCCCCACAGCACAATCGCCAGCGAGTAACCGACCGAGATAACGATCGCCGCGATGATAATACCTTTGGCAAAGTTCTTTTCCGGCTTATCAGTCTTATCCACTAAGCCGCCGACCACCTCAATTCCGCCATAGGCAAAGATGGCAAATACCACAAACGACAGCATCGCCATGCCCGACTGATACCCGGGATTAGGTGAAAGGGTGAAGTTTAACGGTTGGGCGAAATGGCCGCCGTTGAGCAGGAGGATCGCCCCACTCACCAGCAGTAGCACCAGGTTAAGCCCCATCACCGCGATGCCGCCGACGGCGGTGATTTTGGCGATTTTATTGATCCCTTTGACGGCAATAAAGGTCACGACACCCATCCAGCAGGCTGCCAGAATGCCCACCGTCTGCGTCGGGGTCAGGCTAGCCAGCGCCCAGGTCTGGGTTTTGTCCGCGCCAAACAAAAAGGTGGATAACGGCACCCAAATTTTAGCCGCCGTACTCACCATCCACACCACGTACGACGCAAACCACATAAAGGTGCCGATGAAAGCAAAGCGCGGCCCGACGCTGTGGTTCATCCAGGAATAGATCCCGCCCTCTTCGCGACGATAAGCCGAGCCCATCTCCGCCATCATCAGCGCGAACGGAATAAAGAAAAAGAGGGCGGAAAAAAGATAAAACGGCATCGCACTGTAGCCCATCAGATAAAACGCCGACGGGCTGTTGGCAAAGCCAAACACCGAAGTGAAGATCATCAGAATCAGCCCAATCAGGCTCATCTTCTTGAATTGTTGATGCATAAATCTATCCAAACGTGGGCATCACCCAACAGGCAACGCCTGGCCTCAAAAAATGAGCGCGGATAGTAGCAAAAGCACGGGAGGAGATTGTGGGTATTCGGGCTAAAGCCGGGATAGCGTGAGGGAGGATCGGTCAGGGCGGGTCTGTCACCTCCCCCGCTCTCAGGCGGCAGGAGGTGACAGCGCCATCAGGCGCGGTCGACCGTAAAGGCGATCACCTCACCGATGCTTTCGGCACCCAGCGCCAGCATCACCACACGGTCAACGCCCAGCGCCACGCCGGAGCAGTCCGGCAGGCCCGCCTCCAGCGCCGCCAGCAGGTTGTTATCGATAGGCTGCTGCGGAAGGCCGCGCGCGGCGCGTTTGCGGTTGTCCTGCTCGAATCGCAGACGCTGTTCGCGGGCATCGGTCAGCTCGTGGAAACCATTCGCCAGCTCAATACCTTTGTAGTAAACCTCGAAGCGCTCAGCGACCCGATGATCTTCCGGGCTGATCTGCGCTAACGAGGCCTGGGTGGCCGGGAAATGATAGATAAACGTCGGCCGATCTTTACCGATGTGCGGCTCCACGCCCATGGTGAACAACAGTTGCAGCAGCGTGTCGCGATCTTCTTCAGTATCGGCGATATTGCTTAAATCCAGCTTCGCCGCGACTTCACGCAACTGCGTTTTATCAGCAGAGAGCGGATCAATATCCAGATGACGCTGGAACGCCTGCTGATAGGAGAGGCTTTCCGCTGGCTGACACTCCAGAACCTGCTGCAGCAGGTCGTCCACCTCGTTGATCAGGCGATACATGTCATAGCACGGACGATACCACTCCAGCATGGTGAATTCCGGGTTGTGATGCCGGCCCATCTCTTCATTACGAAAGCTGCGACACAACTGGAAAACCGGACCGCAGCCCGCCGCCAGCAGGCGCTTCATATGGTATTCCGGACTGGTCATCAGGTACAGATTGAGTCCCTGTGAATGGCCCGGGCCGACGAAACGGGTTTCGAACGGGAACAAATGAATATCCGTTACCGTCGCCTGACTCATGCAAGGCGTCTCCACCTCCAGCACGCCGCGATCGGTAAAGAAACGGCGGATTTCCGCCATCACCGCCGCGCGTTTCAACAGATTGGGAATGGGTGCGCTCGGCTGCCAGGTTGCCGTCTCGCTCATGGTACTTTCTCCGATTGCAAATTAAGGGCACGAAGTCTACTCGCAACCGGCGAGTGAAACAAATTTTGTGCAATCCCCGGCAGATTACATGCCATTAATCTATCGTTAACCTGAATGCATAAATATCACTGATAAATAACCGCACATATCGATAAAAAAATCGAACACGTCAATTTTCCTTACTGACCCTACGGCTATACTCCTGTACCTATAAAGGAGCAGTGATACTTTTTCGCCAGCCCGGCGGCGAAATACACTAAAACTGGAGGAATGTCGTGCAAACTTTTCAAGCCGATCTCGCCGTAATTGGTGCTGGCGGAGCAGGCCTACGCGCCGCTATCGCCGCCGCCCAGGCCAACCCCAATGCCAAAATCGCCCTGATTTCTAAAGTCTATCCGATGCGCAGCCATACGGTCGCTGCAGAAGGGGGGTCCGCAGCCGTTGCCCAGGATCACGATAGCTTTGAGTATCATTTTCACGACACCGTCGCCGGAGGCGACTGGCTGTGCGAGCAGGATGTCGTCGACTATTTCGTTCATCACTGCCCAACGGAAATGACCCAGCTGGAACAGTGGGGATGCCCGTGGAGCCGCCGCCCCGACGGCAGCGTCAACGTCCGGCGCTTCGGTGGGATGAAAATCGAACGCACCTGGTTTGCCGCCGATAAAACCGGCTTCCACATGCTGCATACTCTCTTCCAGACCTCCCTTCAGTTTCCCCAAATTCAGCGCTTTGATGAACATTTCGTCCTTGACCTGCTGGTCGATGACGGGCAGGCCCGCGGCCTGGTAGCGATGAATATGATGGAAGGCACCCTGGTGCAGATCCGCGCTAACGCGGTCGTGCTGGCTACCGGCGGCGCCGGGCGCGTCTATCGTTACAACACCAACGGCGGCATCGTTACTGGTGATGGTATGGGTATGGCGCTGGGCCATGGCGTGCCGCTGCGCGATATGGAATTTGTTCAGTATCACCCGACCGGCCTGCCGGGCTCCGGGATCCTGATGACCGAAGGCTGCCGCGGTGAAGGCGGGATTCTGGTCAACAAAAACGGCTATCGCTACCTGCAGGATTACGGCATGGGCCCGGAGACCCCGCTCGGCGAACCGAAGAACAAATATATGGAGCTGGGTCCACGCGACAAAGTGTCCCAGGCCTTCTGGCACGAATGGCGGAAAGGGAACACCATCCCGACGCCGCGCGGCGACGTGGTCTACCTCGATCTCCGCCACCTCGGCGAGAAAAAACTGCTGGAGCGTCTGCCCTTTATCTGTGAACTGGCGAAAGCCTACGTCGGCGTCGACCCGGTGAAAGAGCCGATCCCGGTGCGCCCGACCGCGCACTACACCATGGGCGGTATCGAAACCGATCAGCAGTGCGAAACCCGGATCAAAGGGCTGTTTGCCGTGGGCGAATGCTCGTCCGTCGGTCTGCACGGCGCCAACCGTCTGGGTTCCAACTCGCTGGCCGAGCTGGTGGTCTTCGGCCGCCTGGCCGGGGAACAGGCTATGCAGCGCGCCGCACAGACGACTGAGGCAAATAGTGCCGCACTGGATGCACAGGCCGCCGATGTAGAGCAACGGCTGAAAAATCTCGTTAACCAGGAAGGTAACGAAAACTGGGCGAAAATCCGCGACGAAATGGGGCTGTCGATGGAGGAAGGCTGCGGCATCTACCGTACGCCGGAGCTGATGCAGAAAACTATCGATAAGCTGGCTGAGCTGCAGGAGCGCTTCAAGCGCGTGCGCATTACCGACAACTCCAGCGTGTTCAACACCGACCTGCTGTACACCATTGAACTGGGACACGGCCTGAACGTTGCCGAATGTATGGCGCACTCGGCCATCGCCCGAAAAGAATCGCGCGGTGCGCACCAGCGTCTGGATGAGGGCTGTACCGAGCGCGACGACGTCAACTTCCTCAAGCACACCCTCGCCTTCCGCGAGGCCGATGGCACCACCCGTCTGGAATATGACGACGTGAAGATCACCACGCTGCCACCGGCAAAACGTGTTTATGGCGCCGAAGCGGAAGCGGCCGAGAAGAAGGAGACCACCCATGGCTGAGCTGAAAACCCTGAAAGTCGAAGTGGTGCGCTACAACCCGGAGGTCGACACCGCACCGCATAGCGCGTTCTATGACGTGCCCTATGATGAGCAAACCTCGCTGCTGGACGCGCTGGGTTACATTAAAGACAACCTGGCGCCGGACCTGAGCTACCGCTGGTCCTGTCGGATGGCGATCTGCGGCTCCTGCGGCATGATGGTCAACAAGGTGCCGAAGCTGGCCTGCAAAACCTTCCTGCGTGATTACACCAAAGGCATCAAAGTTGAGGCGCTGGCCAACTTCCCGATCGAACGCGATCTGGTGGTGGATATGACCCACTTTATCGAAAGTCTGGAGGCCATTAAGCCGTATATCATCGGCAATAACCGCACGCCGGACCAGGGGCCAAACAAGCAGACGCCAGCCCAGATGGCCAAATACCATCAGTTCTCCGGCTGCATCAACTGCGGGCTGTGCTATGCCGCCTGCCCGCAGTTCGGCCTGAATCCGGAATTTATCGGCCCGGCGGCGATCACCCTCGCCCACCGCTACAACGAAGACAGCCGCGACCACGGCAAAAAGGAACGTATGGCGCAGCTTAACGGCCAGAACGGCGTCTGGACCTGTACTTTCGTGGGCTACTGCTCGGAAGTGTGTCCGAAGCACGTCGACCCGGCGGCCGCGATCCAGCAGGGCAAGGTGGAAAGCTCGAAAGACTTTCTTATCGCCACCCTGAAACCACGCTAAGGAGTGCATTATGACGACGAAACGCAAACCCTACGTGCGGCCAATGACCTCCACCTGGTGGAAAAAGCTGCCGTTTTATCGCTTCTACATGGTGCGGGAAGGGACAGCGGTACCGACAGTATGGTTTAGCATTGTGCTGATTTACGGGCTGTTTGCCCTCAAGCACGGCGCCGAAAGCTGGGCGGGATATATCGGATTCCTGCAAAACCCGGTGGTGGTGATCCTCAATCTGATTACCCTGGCGGCGGCGCTGCTGCACACCAAAACCTGGTTTGAGCTGGCGCCGAAAGCCGCCAACGTCATCATCAAAGGCGAAAAAATGGGGCCAGAGCCGGTCATTAAAGGGCTCTGGGTGGTAACGGCGGTGGTCACTGTGGTGATCCTGTTTGTGGCCCTGTTCTGGTAAGGAGGCTGAGATGATTAATCCCAATCCGAAACGTTCCGATGAACCCGTATTCTGGGGGCTGTTTGGCGCAGGCGGCATGTGGGGCGCGATCGTCGCGCCGGTGATGGTGCTGCTGGTCGGCATCTTGCTGCCGCTGGGGCTCGCCCCGGCAGACGCCTTCAGCTATGAGCGCGTGCTGGCTTTTGCCCAAAGCTTTATCGGCCGCGCATTCATCTTTCTGATGATTGTTCTGCCGCTGTGGTGCGGTCTACACCGTATTCACCACGCCATGCACGACCTGAAAATCCATGTACCCAACGGTAAGTGGGTCTTCTACGGCCTGGCGGCAATCCTCAGCGTCATCACCCTCGTTGGCGTACTGTTTATCTGATCCTGCAAGAGCCCGGTCGCATTTCTGCTACCGGGCTCGCTTCATGTAAAAATCTTGCCGCCTTTTCCCTGCTGGACTCTACACTTAGCTTAAAAGCCAGCAAGGAGCATGCCATGCGTATCCTGCCGATAATCACCGCGATTGCCGTCTCGTTCCTGTCTGTCGCCTGCAGCACGCCCACCCCGCCGCCGGGCGTCACCGTGGTCACTCCCTTCGACGTTCAGCGCTATCTGGGTACCTGGTATGAAATCGCCCGCTTTGACCACCCTTTTGAAAGCGGGCTGGAAAAGGTCACTATCGCCTGGCACCCACGCGATGACGGCGGCCTGGACGTGGTCAATAAAGGCTATAACCCCGACCGCGGTATGTGGCAGAAAACGGACGGAGTGGCGTACTTTACCGGGGAGCCCAGCCGCGCCGCGCTGAAGATCTCCTTCTTCGGCCCTTTCTACGGCAGCTATAACGTCATTGCGCTGGATAAGGAGTATCGTTACGCGCTGGTCTGCGGACCCGATCGCGACTATCTCTGGTTACTGGCGCGGGCACCCACCATCGCTCCGGAGGTCAGGCAGCAGATGCTGGATATTGCTACCCGGCAGGGCTTTGATGTCAGCAAACTGATCTGGGTCAATCAGCGCTACAACTAGTGCGCGCTAATCTTCAGGCCAATGATGCCGACCACGATGCAGGCGAGACTGGCGATACGCATAGCGCTGGCGGATTCACCCAACAGCACAATACCGGTCACGGCGGCGCCCACAGCGCCGATTCCGGTCCAGACGGCGTAAGCAGTTCCCACCGGCAGGGTTTTCATCGCCCACGAAAGCAGCGCCATGCTGACGACCATCGCCACGATGGTGATGACGCTGGGAACCAGCCGGCTAAAGCCATGGGTATATTTCAGGCCGACGGCCCATACCACTTCCAGCAGACCAGCGATAAATAAGACTATCCAGGACATAAGGCTCCTTTGCTGGGGCCGTCCCCGGATGAGAAACGCTTACGGGTCGTCCCGTAAGGTGGATGAAAAGTCGCAGTGAGTATATCCAACAGGATGGGGGAAGTGAAGAACGGTACGGCGTAAAACCGTACCGTCGACGGCGTTATTGCTGAGCTTTGGTTGCCGCACCAGAGATTGCGCTGCCGCCTTCTGAAATATCCTGACCCACTCCGCGCGTAGTGTTACAAGCAGTCAGTGCTGAAGAGAGGACCAAAACCGTAAAGAACGCTGCAATCGTTTTTTTCACCATAATGTCATCCTTAGTGTCAGTTTTGTTTTCATGCCCTATAAGCATAGACAAACCGTCCACAGATGAAGGGATCTTTGCGATTTTTAAGAGAAAAGGAATATTCGTGGAGGAAGCTGGTGCGCCAGGAGGCAACCGCCACTAGCAAAACGGAAGGAAATTTAGCTCACGGCGTGAGAGATGGCGTGGCCCAGGCCCTGAATATCTTCACCCACTCCGCGGGCGGTGTTGCAGCCAGCCAGTAACGCGCTGCTCAGAAACAGTAACACCAGAAGTTTTACGCTGCGCTTCATGTCTCGTGTTCGTCGTACCTGTGCGTAAAGAGCGGCGCAGCACGGAGGCTGCGCCAGTCAACATGGCGCGAAATTATTTCACGCGGGATACGTATTCGCCAGAGCGAGTATCCACTTTGATCACTTCGCCAATCTGGACGAACAGCGGAACTTTAACCACGGCGCCAGTAGACAGGGTCGCTGGTTTACCGCCGGTACCCGCGGTGTCGCCTTTCAGACCTGGATCGGTTTCAATGATTTCCAGCTCAACGAAGTTCGGCGGGGTGACCGCGATCGGCTGGCCGTTCCACAGGGTCACGATGCACTCAGCCTGATCCAGCAGCCATTTAGCGTTGTCACCGATCGCTTTCGCGTCAGCAGACAGCTGTTCGAAAGTTTCGTTGTTCATGAAGTGCCAGAACTCACCGTCGTTGTACAGGTAAGTCAGGTTCATATCGACAACGTCCGCGCCTTCTGCCGAATCGGTAGATTTGAAGGTTTTCTCAACACGGGTGCCAGTCAGCAGGCGGCGCAGTTTAACGCGCGCAAACGCCTGGCCTTTACCTGGTTTAACGAATTCGCTGGCTTCTACCGCATAAGGTTCGCCATCTAACATGATTTTAAGACCAGCACGAAAATCGTTGCTATAGTAAGTCGCCATAAGGCCCTCTGAAATTGTTTAACTGGTAGCTAAGCCACAAAATGGCGCATATTGTAACCCTAAATACCCCATCCAGAGAAGATTGGATAACGCAACTTGCCAATGTTGTGACCAGTCCTGATGAACTGCTGCGTCTTTTAAATGTAGACGCTGATGAAAAACTGCTGGCCGGACGCGAGGCCAGACGCCTGTTCCCGCTGCGCGTCCCGCGCGCGTTTATCGCCCGCATGGAGAAAGGCAACCCTAACGATCCGCTGCTTCGTCAGGTACTTACCGCCGAGGAAGAGTTTATCGTCGCCCCCGGATACTCCACCGATCCGCTGGAAGAACAGCACAGCGTGGTGCCCGGCTTGTTGCACAAATATCACAACCGGGCACTGCTACTGGTGAAAGGCGGTTGTGCGGTAAATTGTCGTTACTGCTTCCGCCGCCACTTCCCATACGCCGAAAATCAGGGCACCAGGCGCAACTGGCAGACGGCAATGGACTACATCGCAGCGCATCCGCAGCTTGATGAAATCATCTTCTCCGGCGGCGACCCGCTGATGGCAAAGGACCATGAGCTTGACTGGCTGATGACCCAGTTGGAAGCTATTCCGCACGTTAAGCGCCTGCGTATTCACAGCCGCTTGCCGATTGTAATCCCGGCGCGCATTACCGAGACGCTGGCCAGCCGCTTCCAGCGTTCGTCGCTGCAGGTAATCCTGGTTAACCACGTCAACCACGCCAATGAAATTGACGGTGAGTTTCGCGCGGCGATGGCCATGCTGCGCCAGGCGGGCGTCACGTTGCTCAACCAGAGCGTGCTGCTGCGCGGGGTGAACGACAACGCGCAAACCCTGGCCGACCTCAGCAATGCGCTGTTTGACGCCGGGGTAATGCCCTACTACCTGCACGTGCTGGATCGGGTGCAAGGGGCGGCGCACTTCATGGTTAGCGATGATGAAGCCCGTGAAATCATGCGTGAACTATTGACCCTCATCTCCGGCTACATGGTGCCGAAGCTGGCGCGCGAGATCGGCGGGGAACCCAGCAAGACGCCGCTGGATTTAGGGCTGAAGCAGCGATAAACGTCAGATTCACTTGTCTGCCAGGACGCTCTGGCAGACAAACCATGTGAAGCCATTTCTTGCCAGAGGATTAGGTAAACAGCTATCAGCTGTCAGCTATCGCATTACGTGATAACCCCCTATTGCGACAAGCTAACGGTGAAGCACCACCAGCACCACGATATTAATCACAATCATCACTACAATCAGCGCGATTAACCAGGTGGGCATTTTAAAAGTTACCTGTAATCGTTCCGATTGTTTTCCTGGTATCTCCACTTTATTCTCTATCAACTCATTGCCCTGAATCGCTAAGCTTTCTGTTAATGAAATAACTACGTGATCGTCAGAATGACCTTTGCTCTCGGCAGTAACGTCGGCAACCTTATTATTTTGATAATGCGTTAATGTCGCCCGATTCATATTCTCGCACTCTTCATCAGAGAGAGGGATGATCAGGGTATCTGGCGCGACGCTAAACCCTTTTTGCCTGACGGTGATAATGATATCCGCCGACAGCCCCGCTTTGAGCAATGATTTTCGCAGCAAAGAGATATTTTGATAGAACGTATTTTGTGACACCACCACTCCCCGGGTTTCCCAAACAGCAGCCAGAAATTCATCCCGCGAAATCACTTTTCCGCTATTTTGCAAAAGTAAAAGTAAGCATCTGGCGGTAGGTGCATTCAGGGTGACGCACTCTCCGTCACCTGAAAGCGGCCGCAGCTCATTCATATTTGCATTAAAGATAACTTCATGATTAATCATACACCCATTAAATAACGCAGCGTTATCCATATCCCTGCCCCACGAAAAACCATTATCCATAATAAATTCTAATTAGTTCAGCCAACATGGTCTATGAAAATTATCATTTCAAAAAGGAACGAGTTTAGTTCACATTGACCGGCGCCACACAGAATACAGGAGATAAATCAATATGCGACAGTTATCTTGTTTAGCCCCGCATTTTCAGATTAAATTCACCTCAAATAATGGCAGCATCTCAATCTACTATAAAAGCATTAAATTCAGAGGCATTTCATAAAGAATTCACAAGCATTTTTTGCACCATGCTTTTAAATTACTCCCGCTTTCCCATGGTTCGCTATGGCAAGCGATATGGTAGCGTTGTTCAACAGGATGATTAGTCTCAGCACTATATAAAGGAATGCTGGCGCTTATTTTCAATATCAATGCGAATGCATACTCCATTCCCTTGATAACTGTTATCGACTCTACACAGGACTAAGTATCTATATATGGATTAATTAAATGAAAAAGACAATCGTAGCTGTAATGGTCGCTGCATCTGCAGTGCTGAGTGCTCAGGCAATGGCAACTAACACTGCTCAGGTAACTGTACTGGGTGAAGTCTCTGATGCAGCTAACTCTTGCGTCGTGACTCCGACTGGTACCCTGAACAACGGTATCGTTCAGCTGATCACTGTGACCACCACTGAAGCAAATGCTGAAGCCGCTGGTAAACTGTTCAAAACTCAGGACTTCGGTTTTGACGTGAAAGACTGCGCCCAGGGCAGCACTAACCCGGTTACTGGCGTGACCGTAAATGTTAGTGGCACTACCAGCAGCGATGCAACCATTCTGGACAACACCGCTGCTAACGGTGCGGCGGGTATCGGTATTGGTATCCAGCGCGTCAGCGATTCCCATCGCGTAGCCTTCGACGGTTCTGACACCATGACCGAAAGCTACTCTGCAACCAACGGTACTCAGCTGAAGTACACCACTGGTTATGTAAGAACCAACGCTGCGACCACAGTAACCGAAGGTCCGGTTAAAGGTGTTGCGACCTTTACTATCGATTACACCATCTAATTTTTCCCCAAAGGGTCCCGCTTCACGGCGGGCCCTTTTTTGCATTCAGAGAAAAGCCATGTTCAGGACCTTATTAACTCTCACCGCATCCTGTGCATTACTCCTCAGCAGTATTGCCCATGCCGGTATTGTCGTTGAATCCACCCGCTATCTGTATAAAGAAGGCGCGCGCGAAATCACCGCGCAAATAGAAAATAAAGATGATATTCCCTATCTGATTAAATCCTGGGTTGAAGCGCCGGCAGGAAAAGCACCCTCTTTTATGGCCACGCCGCCGCTGTTCCGCCTTGAAGGGAAACAACAGAATACGGTTCGTCTGTTTTCTAACGGAAACGTTAATGCGCCGACCGACCGGGAATCCATGTACTATTTTAACGTCATGGCGATTCCTCCGGCTGATGATGCCAAAGCGAATAACAACACCATTCAACTGGCGGTCCGCCACCGCATGCGTCTGGTCTATCGCCCTAAAGCACTTTTCGACCTCTCCCCTAATACGGAAGCGAAAAAGCTCGAATGGCGCAAATCTGGCACAAAGCTAACGATCAAAAATCCAACGCCATTTTTCTTCTATTTCCATAGCATCCAGATTGGTGGCAAAGAAGTGAAGCCGGAAGTTAAGTCAGTCGCCCCAATGACGACCAAAGAAGTGACGTTAAAAGAAAATATCAATGCCTCAAGCATTACCTGGAAAGTTGTCAATGATTATGGCGGAGCAGGGTCGCTCTACTCCTCATCGCTGTAATAAGAATTTTATTTTATCATTATAGGGATGTGTCTATGCCAAATAAGAATAATGGATTATTCAAACTGTCTACCGTCTTTATTGCAATGCTTCCGGCATTGCTTTCTGGTTTGAATAATAAAGCGCAAGCACGTGACTTTTTCGATCCCTCATTCATTAGCTCATTGAATGGTAGCGATCCATCAACCACTCCTGACTTATCCGTATTTCAGACCCAGAACGCACAGGCGCCGGGGGATTATCGGGTCGATATCATGTTTAATGGCCGCTACCTGGATACCAGGACGATAAAGTTTGTCGCTAACAATCACGCCAGCAGCGATAGCCGCGAACCCGCTCTGGTTCCCTGTCTGAGTCTAAAAGCACTGGAGGAATATGGCGTAAGGATAAAAGCCTTTCCAGAGTTAACCGAGGATCAAAACGGCTGCACAAACTTGTCTGTCATCCCGGACACCAAAGCGGATTTTGACTTCACCGCCCAGCGCTTAAATATCTCTATTCCGCAGGCGGCCTTATCCACCACCGCGCAGGGATATATTCCACCGGATCAGTTTGATGATGGCATCAACGCCCTGCTGGTGAACTATCAGTTCAGCGGCTCAAACGACATGCAGGAAAATGATGAATACTACAGCCTGAACCTGCAGTCTGGCCTCAACGTTGGCCCATGGCGTATCCGCAACCTCAGCACCTGGAATAAAAACAATAGCGGTGCCGGGGACTGGGATTCCGCCTATCTCTATATGCAGCGCAGCATTCGTCCGATCAACAGTAACCTGGTGATGGGCGAGAGCTCATCGCTCTCGACCATCTTCGACAGCGTGCCGTTTACCGGGATACAACTGGCTACCGATACGTCGATGCTGCCGGAAAGTATGCGCGGCTATGCGCCGATTATTCGCGGTATCGCCAAAACCAATGCCCGCGTAACGATTAAGCAGAACGGTTATCAGGTATACCAAACCTACGTGGCGCCTGGGGCATTTGAAATCACCGATATGTACCCAAGCGGCGGTAGCGGTGACCTTTACGTCAGCGTGGAAGAGTCCGACGGATCCAAGCAAGAATTTGTTGTGCCGTTCGCCACCCTGCCGGTCATGGTGCGTGAAAATCAACTGGAGTATGAGATTACTTCCGGTAAATATCGTCCTTACGATGGTGGAGTCGATGAAACGCCATTTACTCAGGCTACCGCGACCTACGGCGTCTCCAGCAGCCTGACAGTATATGGCGGCATGCAGGCGGCCTCGCGCTACCAGGCGCTATCGACAGGTCTCGGCTATAACCTCGGCGAGCTTGGCGCTGCTTCAGCAGACGTCACCCAGGCCTGGTCGAAAATGAAAGACGATGAAAAGACCTCCGGGCAGTCCTGGCGGGTACGTTACGGGAAAAACATCGTCGAAACCGGCACTAACGTCACCATCGCGGGCTACCGCTATTCCACCCGCGGGTTTAATACCCTCTCCGAGGTGCTGGATAGCTACTCTAAGGACGGCAACTATAGTCCGCGTTCGCTGCGTAACCGTACCAACCTGACGGTTAACCAAAGTCTGGGTAAAGGCCTGGGGAGTCTGTCCGTTAGCGGGTTAATTGAAGATTACTGGGATGATAAGCGCACCAACAAGTCGATCAGCGTGGGCTATAACGGCGGCTTCCGTAATGTGAACTACTATCTGGGCTATAGCTATAACCGTTACACCTGGAGCGGGGATAGCTCCGGTAAAGACGCCCAGGACGATCAGCGCATCACCCTGACGGTGACCCTGCCGCTGAGCAACTGGCTGCCGGGTACCTACACCAGCTATCAGTTAACCAACAGCAATCCGGGATCAACCGATCAGTCGGTATCTATAGGGGGGGTCGGGCTGGATAACGACAGCCTCGAGTGGAGCCTGCAGCAAGGGTACAGCAACCGGGAATACTACAGCGGCGATATGCGCGCAACCTATAACGGTGCCCGCGGCAGCGTTAATGCTGGCTATAGCTATGACAATAACAGCCAACGTATTGACTACGGCGCCAACGGCAGCATTCTTGCTCATGCCGATGGCATCACGCTTGGCCAGGACATCACCGACGCCGCCGTACTGGTTAAAGCACCAGGGCTGGATAACGTCAGACTGGCAAACGATAACACCATCTCCACCGACTATCGCGGTTACGCTATCGTCCCGTACGTTACGCCTTATCGTCGCACCGATATCACACTGGACAGCACCACCCTTGGTGAAGATATGGAACTGCCAGAAACCACGAAGAGCGTTGTTCCGACGCGAGGCGCCATCGTGCGTGCAAGTTATGACGGCAATATCGGCCAGCGGGCCTTTGTGCATCTGAAAACCGCCAATGGTCAGGACGTACCTTACGGCGCAATGGTCCTGCTCGCCGGAAATAGTAAATCGCAGCCAAGTATCGTCAGCGACGCCGGGATGGTCTATATGTCCGGGTTGCAGCAGACCGGGATCCTTAACGTCCAGTGGGGCAAAAGCGCCGCGCAGCAGTGCAATGCTTCATTTACTTTACCGGCCAGGGAAGGCAAAGCGACTGGCATCAGTCAAATCGAAGCGGTTTGCCGTTAGTCATTCATAGGGGAATATATTGATGAAAAGTATAATTATACTAATAACGTTATTAATGATTGGCGGCGAAGCTGCTGCTAAATGTACATATGACAATAATACCAAGCGTCAAACTTTAACACTGAATAATATCAAAATTCCAACGGACACCTCTATTCCGGTAGGTACTGTATTGTATACCCATAAGTTTGGTACTGGCCAATATAAAACGTTTACCTGTGATAAAAACGATGATCAATATATAATTGATATCGATACAGCTGTTGTTTCAGGTGTCACCGGCATTCAGGGTGGTCCCGTATATGAAACAGGAATTGATGGTATTGGGTTTCAAGTCTCCGACATATTGCGTAGTAAAAATGGTTCTCTGGTCCCTGCCGAGGCTGGTTCAACTCCAGTGCCAATAGCAAAATCATCCGAGAATAACTACCAATTTGTTACTGTATGGCTTATCAAAACCAAAACCGTGATTGATACCAGCACCAAGTCCAGCTCGAACCCCTCCGTTTCCTTTTCGGTAGGTAATTTAAAAGCCAACCCAGTCGCGAATGATAGACTTTTATATGATATCATATCCATCGCGATTAAAAATATAACTTATCGTACTACATCTTGTAACATCACTACACCACGGTCGCAGGTGACTCTGAATCGTATTGACAAAGGACAACTCATGTCACTGGCTCGCGGTGCAACAACTCCAGCGCAGAAAACCATTGAAATGGATATTAGTTGCCCGAATGATTCTGTAGGTAATACCGTCACCTACTGGTTTAATCCAGTAGGTGGGATAAGCGCCTCGGGGGATGGAATCGTGGACAATATGCTTACCGGTAGTGACGCTGCTAACAAAGTTGGAATTATATTCAAGCTGTCGAACAGTCCTGTAGTTTTCTATGACACTGACAGTTATAATTATAAAATAAACACCACTAACGACCTCAATAAAACCATTAATCTGACCGCTGATTATTATCGACAAAGTGATAGCAGCAGCGATGTAACAATGGGTCTAGTTAAAGGGATGATGGAGGTTGTGATTCAGGAAGATTAATTCACTCTCATTTCATGGGGATGATTAACTCCCCATGAAAAGTTCAAACCGAGCCCAACAAAAAAAACAAAAACAGCTTTATGCCCCCCAAAGAACCCCCAAGGAAACCCTACATGATCTTGCCACTTTATTTTTTGAGAAAAAAACACATGAAACAATATGAAATGGATTCTAAATCAAATGTTTCACATACAATTCATGATTATTGTATTGAACCTCGTAAAACATTCCCCTATATTTTTGCACCGGGCGATTAGTTCTCCCGGAACATTTAACATCTAATATTTATTTAAATTTAAGGGAATAAAAGTAATGAAACAATTAACCGTTTTTGAAATGGAAGAAATCTCGGGTGGCTACTCTTGGGATTTTTCATCTCTCGGTTCTGCACTCACCTCAATTGTATCAAATGGAGCTGAGCTCACTCTCAGCGCTTTATTAGGTGGCGCCGTTTATGCTATGACAGGGTCCGTCATTGGTGGCGCCCATGGCGGCAATGGCGGTGGTTCCTTAGGTTTTGGTACTCTCGGTATGATGGTCGGGGGGGTTTGGGGACTGTTAGCGGGTGCGATCGGTGGTGCGATTACCGCCGCCATGCTAGGGTGGGACAAAACTGTGGAACTGACCACGGGATTGCTGGAAGGTTGGAATAACGGTACCTTCACACCTTGGGCTTAATAGGTCTCCCGAAGTAATTGATTTATAGTTAATCTGTTCATATTCGAAATGTTAACAAAGGTCTGATTATTCAGACCTTTTTTAAAATAAAAAGCGGTACACATGTCAAAAAACCTCTATCGCAAGGAAGCGGTCGAATACAAAAGGCATCACTGGAAAGGGAAAGCGTTATTACTCGCTGGCTTACCTTCCTGGTTAGTTCTTTCGTTATCGGCACTATTTCTCACTGCGCTTGTTTGCGCATTGATTTTCTGCAAATTCACCCAACGAGTTGATGTAAAGGGTGAAGTCATTACCCTTCCTCACTCTATTAACGTGTTTGCGCCTCAACAAGGATTTATTGTTAAGCAATTCGTCAAAATCGGTGATGTAGTTAAAAAAAACCAACCACTCTACGAAATTGATGTTTCCCGCAGCACCACCAGTGGTAATGTCAGCGCAGCACAAATAGAAGTCATCAATGAAAAGATTGCCAACTCTGATAATATCATCAAAAAGCTGGAAGATAATAAAAATCAGACATTAAGCGCGCTAAATGCGCAGTTAAAAACCACCACCGACTCCCTGAAAGAGACCAACCGTATGCTGGTCAATACTCAGGCTGGCCTGAAAAAAATGCACGATAATCTTTCCAGTTATGATAAATATCTTAACAATGGCCTGATAACGAAAGACCAATATAATTATCAGCACTCTTTGTATTTCCAGCAGCAGAGTGCCTACCAATCATTGGTTAGCCAAAAAATGCAACTGGAATCGCAAATCACTCAACTTAATAGTGATCGAATCACTAAAGCGGCTGATTTTGACAACCAAATTTCCAGTCAGTATAACCAATCCAATGATTATAAAAACCAGCTGGTCGAATCCAATGCTAACGGTAATATTATTGTCAAGTCTACCAGTGATGGCAGAATTGAGTCGCTTTCAGCTACACAAGGGCAGACGGTTGATAATGGCAGTAGTCTGGCCCAGATCAAGCCGACCGGTAATGTTGAATATTATCTCGTCCTATGGTTACCAAACAATACGATACCCTATTTAAGAACGGGGGATACCATCAATATTCGCTATGATGCATTTCCCTCAGATAAGTTTGGTCAATTCCCAGGCGAGATAGTATCCATATCTTCTATGCCTGCATCACGACAAGAAATGTCTGAATACACAAACGTCAATAACGCTGTCAACCAACAGCAAGAACTGGCGCTATACAAAGCAATTGTCAAAATTAAAGATAAACAGTTCGAATATGACGGTAAAAAGTTAAGTTTGTCTAATGGGCTCAAAGCTCAGGCCGTTGTATTCCTTGAAGAACGCCCTCTCTATATGTGGATGTTTACCCCAGTTTATAAGATTACTCAAAGCGTGAGCGGCCCGATCAATGACTAACGAACTTTTTGAAAAGATCATCGCAAAAATTAACTTTTCTCTCCTGAAGAAAACGCCTGTTATATTACAGTCGGAAGCCGCTGAGTGTGGGATCGCCTGTCTGGCCATGGTTTGCGGCCACTATGGCCTGGATATCGATCTGTTTAATTTCCGTCAGCGCTTTGGCAGTCCTTCGCAGGGCGTCACGCTGATGTCCTTGAGCAAAACGGCGGAACATGCTGGTTTAAAAAGCCGGGCGCTGTCGTTGGATCTGGATGAGATCCGCCAGCTTAAACTCCCCTGTGTCCTGCACTGGGGGATGAACCACTATGTGGTATTGACCAAAGTACGTAAATCCAGCTTTGTGGTGCACGACCCAGCGCTAGGCAAGCGCATCATTGGTAATCAGGAGATGTCCAATTATTTTACCGGTATCGCCCTGGAACTCTGGCCCGATCAAAACTTTCAGCAGGAAAAAGCTAAGTCCCGCCTACGCCTGTTGGATTTGATGCGTAATATTGTCGGATTAAAGTCAGCGCTACTGAAAATTTTTGCCTTCTCAGTGGTCGTTGAAGCGATTGGTTTACTGCTGCCGATAGGTACCCAGTTGGTTACCGACCATGTAATTATGGCGCACGACCAAAGTCTGCTGTCAGTCATCTGTATCGGTCTGGTCTTTTTTACGCTGTTTCGCACTTTCATCAGTATGCTGCGTGCCTGGACCTCATTGACGCTGAATACGCTAACAAATATTCAGTGGAAAACCACCCTTTTCGATCATATGACCAGCCTGCCGCTATCGTTTTTCGAAAAGCGTCATCTTGGGGATATTCAGTCACGTTTCTCCTCCCTGGATACCATTCGCTCAACGTTTACTAACAGCATCGTCAGCGGCATTATTGACTCGATCATGACTATTGGCCTGCTGATCATGCTGACGCTGTACGGAGGCTGGCTAACATGGGTGGTCGTTGGCTTTACCCTATGCTATGCGATTATGCGTCTGGCAACTTATCATTTCTATCGTCGCGTGGCGGAAGAGCAGGTTATTAAGGGGGCGCGGTCCAGCTCGCACTTTATGGAGTCTCTGTACGGTATCTCGACCATCAAAGCGCTAAATCTCAAAGAGCGGCGCTCCCAGCACTGGCTCAATATTAATATTGAAGCCTGCAACGCCGGTATTAAACAAACCCGTTTCGATATGATGTTTGGAGGAGTGAACACCTTTATTACCACTATCGATCAGGTCGCAGTCCTCTGGCTGGGCGCCATCATGGTTATTGATAATAATATGACCCTCGGTATGTTTATGGCATTTAATGCCTACCGTGGTCAATTCTCACAGCGCGCCTCCAGCCTGGTCGATTTGTGTATGCAGCTGCGAATGCTCTCTTTACATAACGAACGTCTGTCAGAGATTGTTTTTAGTGAGCCGGAAAAAGAGCTCCCCGCGCGGGAAGTATTTTCCCCTGATTCAGGCGCCAAACTGGAGGTCAAAAACCTCTGTTATCAATATGATCCGTTTTCTCAGCCAATCTTCTCAAATTTAAATATTACGGTTGAGCCAGGAGAATCCGTGGCCCTGATCGGTCCTTCAGGCGTTGGTAAAACCACGCTGTTAAAAGTAATGTGCGGTTTGCTTTCACCAACCAGTGGCGATGTTTTAGCCGATAATCTTGATATCACTAAAATTGGTCTCAATAATTATCGACTTGGCACCGCCTGCGTACTGCAGGAGGATCGCCTTTTCTCCGGGTCGCTTATCGACAATATCAGCGGCTTTGAAGATAACGCCGATATTGATTTTGTCATGGAGTGTGCCAAACGCTGCAACATCCATGACGAGATTATAAAGATGCCGATGGGTTATGAAACCATCGTCGGCGAACTAGGCCTGGGGATCTCCGGCGGACAAAAACAGCGTATTCTAATTGCCCGAGCGCTGTATCGTAAACCAAGCATTCTGTTTATGGATGAGGCCACCAGCCACCTCGACTTACGGAATGAATCTGTTATCAATCAGTCAATCTCGGCGTTAAGCATTACCCGGATTATCGTTGCCCACCGGCCATCCACGATTGCCTCTGCCGATCGCGTTATCGATCTGTCGCAGACAAAGACTCTCGCGCCAGCATAAAAAGGAGAAAACTATGCAAGGAACGTTTATTGGATTTAATACCGCAGGTATTACCTTTGAAGACCGATTTCTGGCGCTGCTGTTAAAAATAAAGCAGCCGAATGGTCTCTGTCAGCAATATTATCTGCAAGCGCCCATACTACTCGATCTTCTTCTCATACTTCAAAATCGTCTGCTTGTGACGTATAAGCGATTACACGAACAAGGGGAAACCTATAAAGAAGAGCTTATCGCTTATAATGAGTCGCTGATCGCTAACATCCCTGCCGTAGAGATGGCGGAGATTCAGCAGCCGAATCCTGAGCGGCGTATTATGTCGATTACTCTTAAACCAGGCGAGACTGAATCGACTCTCATTCTGGTTCTCCAGAATGAGCAAATCTGCACATTATGTATTGAAGACAGGCAGGTAGAGGCATTACTCGCAGGTATTCAACAAGCGTTGAAAACAGTGAATGACCAAGCAGTTATACAATACTTAAGTTCAAATATGGATTTTTTAATGTGCTACACCGTGGACTTAACCACCCAGCCAAATATTGATTATCAACAGCATCCTCAGGAAGAGTGGAAGCTGAACCTGTTTTCCCATTATCTGGGTGCGCTGTACTGCTGCGAGACGGAGGAAGGGAAGAAAATTGTCTCCGGTGCGGTAGTCAAAACCAGCGTACCGCATCTGTCTGAACTGGAAAACAACGTGGTAATGCAGCTTATCGAGAAAAGCCCCAAGCTCAAGGCGATGCACGCGGAGCTGGCGCCATGCCAGATCTTCAGTACCATTATCCCTTCCCAGCCGGGAAGAATGCTCAGTCTGGAAGAGTGCCTGCGTCCTCTGCACGCCTTCTATCTGGAGAAGAAAGCGGAGCTTAGCGTCTGATCCTCATCTAGCGACCACGCCTCTCTCCGCACTCGCAGAGAGAGGCGTCACGCATCAGTTCGGGCACTTATAAACCTGGCCGTTCATTTCGCTGTCGGTAGGTACAAAGCTCGACAGCAGGTTCTGCGTCGGGCTGCTGACGCCGTAAATCACGTTTCCGCCCATCGCTGCCGCCTGGTTGCGCAGGGCGTTTGCCGCACCGCGCATGGAACCACCCTCATCGCCATTCTGGCCGGAGAGCCAGTTGCTCTGTTTACCCGTCGCGGTCCCTAACAGCTGACACTCTGCGCCCGGCTTCTCCTGCACGAAGCGCACATTCTGGCCGGCAGAGGTTAATTCATTGCTGGAACTGCAACCTGCCAACAGTAAGGCTGCGCCGACAATCCCTGCTAAATATTTTACCTGCATGTTATTCCCCATGATCGATGAGCTGGACGCACTGGCCCGGATGTAAATCTATCATCCTTCAAACTGCGTCGGCATGAGCCGCGTTCATTCCCTCCCCGGTCGCGCTTGTCAGTTCACGCCCGAAACGGAGGTGCTTGCCGCTCTGATGCAGCTTAAATGATTTTTATGTATAAGCCTTATACTAAAAAGCGCGCCAAAAGAAAAACCCCCAGCCATTGCTGGCCAGGGGTTTCTGCTTTTTTATGCCGTAGAGCGCACGATTACATCATGCCGCCCATACCGCCCATGCCGCCCATACCGCCAGCAGCACCTAAGTCAGGCGCGTCGCCTTTCGGCAGGTCGGTCACCATGCACTCGGTGGTGATCATCAGACCAGCCACGGATGCCGCGTACTGCAGAGCAGAACGGGTCACTTTGGTTGGGTCCAGGATACCGAAGTCGATCATGTTGCCGTATTCTTCAGTTGCTGCGTTGTAACCGTAGTTACCGTCGCCAGCTTTCACGTTGTTAGCAACAACAGACGGCTCTTCACCGGCGTTGGACACGATCTGACGCAGCGGTGCTTCCATTGCGCGCAGCGCAACTTTGATACCGACGTTCTGATCTTCGTTCTGACCGGTCAGGCCAGCGAGTTTCGCCGCAACGCGAACCAGCGCTACGCCGCCGCCAGCCACCACGCCTTCTTCAACCGCAGCACGGGTGGCGTGCAGGGCGTCGTCGACGCGTGCTTTTTTCTCTTTCATTTCAACTTCGGTAGCCGCACCGACTTTGATTACTGCCACGCCGCCAGCCAGTTTAGCGACACGTTCCTGCAGTTTTTCACGGTCGTAATCGGAGGTCGCTTCTTCGATCTGCTTACGGATCTGAGCTACACGGCCCTGGATTGCAGACTCTTCGCCAACGCCATCGATGATGGTGGTGGTGTCTTTGTTGATAACCACGCGTTTCGCCTGGCCCAGATCTTCCAGAGTCGCTTTTTCCAGCTCCATACCGATCTCTTCAGAGATAACGGTACCGCCAGTCAGGGTAGCGATATCCTGCAGCATGGCTTTACGACGGTCGCCGAAGCCCGGTGCTTTCACCGCAGCCACTTTAACGATGCCGCGCATGGTGTTAACCACCAGGGTCGCCAGCGCTTCGCCTTCAACGTCTTCAGCGATGATAACCAGCGGTTTGCCCGCTTTCGCTACGGCTTCCAGAACCGGCAGCATTTCGCGGATGTTGGAGATTTTTTTGTCAGCCAGCAGGATGAACGGGCTTTCCAGCTCAACAGCACCGGTGTCCGGCTTGTTGATGAAGTACGGGGACAGGTAGCCGCGGTCGAACTGCATACCTTCAACTACGTCCAGTTCGTCTTCCAGACCGGTACCGTCTTCAACGGTGATCACGCCTTCTTTACCGACTTTATCCATCGCTTCCGCGATCAGTTTACCGACGGTTTCGTCGGAGTTAGCGGAGATGGTACCAACCTGAGCGATAGCTTTAGAGTCAGAGCACGGTACGGACAGCGCTTTCAGTTCTTCAACGGCGGCAATGACAGCTTTGTCAATACCACGTTTCAGATCCATCGGGTTCATGCCTGCTGCAACAGCTTTCAGGCCTTCGTTCACGATAGCCTGAGCCAGTACGGTTGCGGTGGTGGTACCATCGCCTGCCGCGTCGTTCGCTTTAGAGGCAACTTCTTTCACCATCTGCGCACCCATGTTTTCGAACTTGTCTTCCAGTTCGATTTCACGAGCAACGGAAACGCCATCTTTAGTGATGGTCGGCGCGCCGAAGGATTTGTCCAGCACCACGTTGCGGCCTTTCGGGCCCAGGGTCACTTTAACTGCATCTGCCAGTACGTTTACGCCGCGCAGCATTTTTACACGAGCGTCGTTACCGAATTTTACGTCTTTTGCTGCCATTTCTTTTATTCCTCAAATTCGTTCAGGGTCGTGCGAATTACGCTTCAACAATTGCCAGGATGTCGCTTTCGGACATGATCAGCACTTCTTCGTTGTCGATCTTCTCAGACTTCACGCCGTAGCCATCGTTGAAAATCACGATGTCACCAACTTTAACGTCCAGCGGCTGCACAGTTCCGTTTTCCAGAATGCGGCCTTTACCGACAGCGATGATTTCGCCACGAGTTGATTTAGCTGCCGCAGAACCGGTCAGAACGATGCCGCCTGCAGATTTGGTTTCAACTTCTTTACGTTTGACGATCACACGATCATGTAACGGACGAATACTCATTGATAGCTCTCCTTCGAGAAAGTCATTATCAGTTATGGGTGACGCCGGGCCGAACGCGGTTTACCGGCTAGTGCAGAGAGAGATGGGGGTGGCCATTTCCCGCTTCAAGGGCAAAATCAAAAAAAATTTTTACCTTTGCGCTAGCGCGCAAAAAGCAGCGCTATCGGCCAATGCGTCATAAGGAAAAGCGATTGTGATACTCTCTTTTTTTTCACTGGCGCAGGATGGAATCATGAGTGGTTTAAAACAGGAGTTGGGACTGGGACAGGGAGTCGGATTACTTTCCACCTCATTGCTGGGTACTGGCGTCTTCGCCGTCCCGGCGCTGGCGGCGCTGGTCGCTGGCGATAACAGTCTGTGGGCATGGCCGCTGCTCATTCTCCTTGTTTTCCCGATTGCCATCGTCTTTGCCCTACTGGGCCGCCATTTTCCCAGCGCGGGCGGCGTGGCCCACTTTGTCGATATGGCATTTGGCCCACGTCTGGCCAGCGTCACCGGCTGGCTGTTTTTATCCGTTATCCCGGTCGGACTCCCCGCCGCGCTGCACATCGCCACCGGCTTCGGCCAGGCGCTGTTCGGCTGGCATGATGCGCAGCTACTGTTGGCGGAGCTGGGCACCCTGGCCATCGTCTGGTGGATCGGTTCGCGTGGCGCCAGCTCCAGCGCCAACCTGCAGACGCTGGTTGCCGTGCTGATTGTGGCGCTGATCGTCGCCGTCTGGTGGCGTGGCGGGATAAGCCCGGCGCAGATCCCCTTCCCCGCCCTGACGGAGATCGACCATGGTCAGCTCTTCTCCGCGCTATCGGTCATGTTCTGGTGCTTTGTCGGTCTGGAAGCTTTTGCTCACCTGGCCTCGGAGTTTAAACATCCCGAGCGTGACTTCCCCAGGGCGCTGATGATAGGCCTGCTGCTTGCCGGTTCGGTCTACTGGGCCTGTACCGTGCTGGTGCTGCACTTCCACGCCTTTGGCGAGGAGATGGCGGCGGCGGCGTCACTACCGAACATCGTGGTCCGTCTGTTCGGTGTCGAAGCGCTGTGGGTGGCCTGCGTCATCGGCTATCTCGCCTGTTTCGCCAGCCTCAACATCTATATTCAAAGCTTCGCCCGCCTGGTCTGGTCGCAGGCGCAGCATAAGCCCGAAAGCTACCTCGCCCGCCTGTCGCCACGGCAGATCCCGCGCAATGCCCTCAACGCCGTGCTGGGCTCCTGCGTGGTCAGCACCCTGTGTATCTATTTGCTCGATATCAACCTGGACGCGCTGATCGTCTATGCCAACGGCATTTTCATCATGATCTATCTGCTGTGCATGCTGGCCGGCTGTCGTTTGCTGCGCGGGCGCTATCGGCTATTGGCGGTGGTGGGCAGTATTCTCTGTCTGCTGCTGCTGGCGATGGTCGGCTGGAAGAGTCTGTACGCGCTGGTGATGCTGGCGGGGCTGTGGCTGTTTTTACCCAGGCGCAAGCTGGCGACAGGTAGCGTGTAAGCCAGGAAAGAAACCGGCCCGGTCGCATTTGCTGACCGGGCCGGGCGTGTATTAATCGCGGGGATCGTCCTTATGGTCCAGACGATCGCGCTGCTCATCCTTACGCTGGAATTCCCCTTCGAAGGTCTCACCGCCGCCAGTTCCGGCGCTAAAGCCGCCGCCCGGCATCCGGCTGAAGCGCAGATGCGGCATCAGCTTCATCGTCAGGTGCTTCTGCACCGGCGGCAGTAACAGCAGCAGGCCAAGGAAGTCGGTAAAGAACCCCGGGAGCAACAGCAGCAGACCGGCAATAATCAGTGAAACGCTCTTGATCATCTCCGCCGCCGGGCTCTCGCCTGCGGCCATCTTCTGCTGCATCAGCAGGAAATTTTTGAAGCCCTGGTTACGCACCAGCGACATCCCTACCACCGAGCTAAAGATCACCAGGATTAGGGTCATAAAGACGCCCAGCACGTGCGCGACCTGGATAAAGATCGATATCTCAATGTAAACGTAAAGAAAAAAGGCAATAAACGGAATCCAACGCACCGGCGTCTCCTTCATCAACGGGCGCTGAGCTCAGCCCCCGTAATCATCAATTTGCTGATCGCATCCCTCTAAGATGGGGATGCTGCGCGGCTTTTCAATCAGCGGAAATGCTTATTTTTTCCAGCAATAGGAAAGCGGTGACCCATTTCACAGATTAATAAATCTTCTCACACCCGCGATGTAATAAGTGATCAAGCTTACTGATATTCGCTATCATCAGCATATGATCTTGGGCACCAGGCCGGTTAAGGAAATAATCGTCGGCCAGAAAATATACTGAATCCTGGATATTCTGTGTATTTGGTGAATTCATTGGCAGCTTGAAAAGAAGGTTCACATGTTAAACAACATTCGTATCGAAGAAGATCTGTTGGGCACCAGGGAAGTTCCCGCGGACGCTTACTACGGCGTTCATACTCTGCGAGCGATTGAAAACTTCTACATTAGCAACAGCAAAATCAGCGACATACCAGAATTCGTGCGCGGCATGGTGATGGTGAAGAAAGCCGCCGCGCTGGCGAACAAGGAGCTGCAGACCATTCCCAAAAGCGCGGCAAATGCGATTATCGCCGCCTGTGACGAAGTCCTCAAT